>DATIUR010000153.1:0-5239 GCA_035466675.1 Anaeromyxobacteraceae bacterium
AGCGCGATGAACATCACGATGAGGAAGACCCAGAGCAGGGCGGTCTTGTAGGACTGTCGCAAGTCTCGAATCTCCCTTCCCGTGCGCCGGCCGGGCCGGCCATCGTCCCCTTATAACAACCCTTCCTCCCCTCCGCAGTAAGGGAGCGCTCAGGGGCCCGGGAGGATTCGTGCCCAGAACCCCGGCGGGAGCCCGGCCGCCCGCGCGCCCAGCGATGGCAGGGCCAGCACGCGCCCGCTCCGGTCGGCGAGGACCAGCAGGCGATCGCGCTCCTCCCGGGGGATCTTCCGGTCGATGAGCCAGCTCTTGAGCTTCTTCGACCCCCGCCCGCCCTCGGGGCGGAACCGGTCGCCCGGCCGCCGCGTGCGCAGGAGCAGCGGAAAGGCGGCCGCATCGCCCGGCTCCCCCCGCACCTCCACGGCGAGACCGAGTCCCGGGACCTGGTAGCGGCCGGGGCCCTTCACCGGCACGGGGCGAACGTCGGGAGCGGCCTCCCCCGGCGGGCCCATCTCCAGGCGGCCGTAGCGCCACCGGGCCTCCACGCCGCGCGGAAGGGAGAGCCTCCCGGGCCGGCCACGCCGGCAGAGGGCGAGGACCGCCGACACGTGCGCCGCCGTGAGGGCGGAGCGCAGCCCGGACGCGGCCGCGTGCAGGCGCCGCACCACGCGGCGCCGCACCGCCCTGGGCTCGCCCCGCAGCGCGGCGGCCGTCACCGACCCCGCCCCGATCACCGAACGCGCGCGCCTTCCCAGCGCGCGCTCGTCGTCGCGCGCCAGGTCGGCGGTCCGGGCGAGCGAGCGCTCGAGCGAGGGAGCGAGCGCGGAGAGGACCGGCCACGCCTCGAGCCGCAGCCGGTTCCGGGCGTGGCGCCGGCTCCGGTTGGTGGGGTCCTCGCGCCAGGGGAGGCCGACCTCGGCGAGCCAGGAGATGCCCTCCTCCCGGCTCCGGTCGATGAGCGGCCGCACGATCCGCCCGCGCCGCGGCGGGATGCCGGAGAGACCCCGCGCCCCCGCGCCGCGCAAGAGCCGGAGGAGCACCGTCTCGGCCTGGTCGGTACGGGTGTGGCCGGTGGCGATGCGGGTCGCTCCCACCCGATCGGCCTCCCGCCGCAGGGCCGCGTAGCGGGCGCGCCGTGCCTCGGCCTGCAGGTTCCCGGGCGCGACCTTCACCGACACGGCCGCGAACGGGACGCGGAGCCGCTCGCAGACCGAGGCGGCGCAGGCCGCCTCCTCGGCCACGCCCGCCCTGAGCCCGTGGTCCACGTGGAGCGCGCGCAGCTCGGCGATCCCCCCGGCGTCGCGGATGGCCGCCAGGGCGGCGAGGAGCGCGGTCGAGTCCGGCCCGCCCGAGACCGCCGCCAGCACCCGGTCCTCCGCGCCGAAGAGCCTTCGGCGTCGCGCGGTCGCCAGGACGGCGGCCGGATACCCCTCGAGTCGATTCCTACGCACGGAGCGAGCGCGCGGGCCCGTATCCCTCTATATCAGCGCCGGCGGGGGGCCGCGTCGGGCACCGGGAATTGGCCCACGCCGAGGAGGGTTTCGACCCCCGAGACGAAGATTGCGTTTGTCCAAGGGGAATGTCATCGTGACGCGAGGGTGTTGACGGGGGCGCGGGGGAGCGCGATTTTTCCAGACGTTGGGCCTAGGGGTCCCCCCCCTCCCCCTCTGGGCCCACGGGGAGCCGGCAGCGATGCCGGCTCCTTTTTTTTGTGCACCCCCGGAAGGCCGCGTGATTCTTGACCGCCCCGACGGGGCATCGTACAACCTCAGCGGCTGTCCCACAGCGATGGAGTCGCGATGCCCGGCACCGACAAGCGCAAGCAGTCCCTCTACTTCCCCGAGGACATGCTGAACGAGATCCAGGCCGAGGCGAACCGCCAGGATCGCTCCCTCTCGTGGATCGTCCAGCAGGCCTGGCGGATCGCGCGGGGCGAGATCATGCGCTTCCCGTCCGTCAACGACGTGCTCTCGGGCGTGGCGCGAGAGGACGAGCGCGAGGAGAAGGGCGGATAGCACCGTTCGCACGGGCACGCGCCGTGCGGCGCCCGCGCGCGGCTCCCTGACGCGCCCGCGGCCACCGGTCGCGGGCGCGGCGCGTTTCGAGGCATGGCAAGTCCTCCACATCGCCCCCCTTCGCAGAGGCCCCCCCTCTTCCCCGAGGACGGCGACGAGCCGCTGGGCTCCCCGGAGCCCACTCCAGCGGGGAACGAGCCCTGGGAGGATCTGACCCCCGCCTTCGAGGAGGCGGAGCGCGCCGAGACGAGTGAGCGCGGCCCGCCCCGGTTTCCCAGGCCGCGCGGCCTCACCCTCGCCATCGGCGCCTCCGCGGTCGTGGTGCTCGCCGGCGCCCTCCTCGCCTACCGGGCGCACCACCAGCGGCGCGCCGTCCGGGAGGGGCTGGCCCGGGCCATCCCGCTGCTCCGGCAGGACGCCCCCGCCTCCTACCGCGAGGCGGCCGAGTTGCTCGAGCCGCTCGCCCGGATCGATCGGAGCGAGGCGGCGTCGGTGCGGGCCTTCGCGCTCGCCATGCTCTTCTCCGACTACCGCGACGCCGGAGCGGGCGAGCGCGCCGAGGCGCTGCTCGTCGAGCCGTCGCGCGCCGACGAGGTGCCGGTCTGGGCCTCGCTGGCCGAGACGGCGCTGGCCTTCGGCCGGCGCGAGGCCGGCGACGCCACCACGGCGGCCAGCCGCGCCGGCGACCACCCGGTGGCCTCGCTCCTGCTCGCCCGGATCGCCCTGGCCGCCGCCAACGCGCCGGCGGCCCTGGACTACGCGGCGGCGGCGGCCGCCGCCGACCCGGAACTGGCGGGCGCCCACGCCCTCGAGGGCGACCTGTTCCGGCGCATCCGGCACGACCCGAGCCGCGCCAGCAAGGCATACGACGCCGCGCTCGCGCTCTCCCCGCGACATCCGCGCGCGGCCTTCGGCCTGGCCAAGCTGGCGCTCTCCGGGCAGGTCCCCGTCGCGCGCGCCGCGGCGCCGCTGAGGAGCCTCCTCGAGGATCGGGCCGGAACGCCCGCGCCGGAGCGCGGGCGCGCCGCGCTTCACCTGGCGGCGCTCTCGCTCCGCGGCGGGAACCAGGACGGGGCCAGGTCCGCGCTCGACGCCGCGGAGCTCGACCCGCGCGCCCGGGCCTGGGCCGAGCAGGCCGCCTCCGCGGCGGCCGCCGCGGAGGGACCCTACCGGGCGGTGGTGGGCGCCCCGGCCTCGCTCCAGAGCGCCAGCGACGACGACCCGCCGGTCGCCCCGCTGGTGGCGCCCGCTCCCCCTCCGCCGCCGCAGCCGAAGGCGCCCGTCCGCAAGGCGCCCGCCAAGGCCCCCGCGAAGAAGAAGAAGGGCGCGACGCGGCGCTGAACCGGGCCCCGAGGCCCTTCAGAACCCCCTGCCCCGCAGCTCGCGCAGGAGGTCGGCGTAGAAGCCGGCGGCGTCGAAGCGGCGGGACCATCCGATCTGGGCCCAGTGGTCGGCCTCGATCTCGGCGAGCACCTCGCCCCATCGCTGGGATGCCGCCGGCACCATCCCGTCGTTCTCGCCACCCCGCTCCGCCAGCCACAGGTAGGTGGGCAGGAGCAGCGGGTTCACGTCGCGCTTCCGGCGCACCACCGCCACCACGCTCCCGTAGGCCACCCCGCGGACGTCGGGCACCTCCCGGTTGAACCAGGCCATGCGCTCGGTGGTGAGGTCGCGCAGCGCGTCCATGCGGAGCCCCATCCGCTCGAGCGCGCCGCGAAGCCTGGCCCGGTCGGCCAGCTCCTCGCCCAGGTCGGCCACCGGCGTTCCCAGGTGCGGGGTGCCCACGGTGGTGAGCGAGGCCACCCGGTCGGCCAGCCCGAGGCGGGCCAGGGCGTAGCGGGCATCGAGCCCGCCCATGCTGTGGGCCACGACGTTCACCCTGGGCCCGGGAAGGTCCCGGATGAACGCCGCCAGCTCGTCGGCACGGGTGGCCACCGAGGCGGCGCTGGCCACCCGCGCGCGGTGCACCACCCAGCCCTCCCCCTGGAGCCGAGCGGGCACTCCGCGGAAGTAGTCCTGGCGGGAGAAGCCGACGCGGATCTGGTCGAAGCCGAAGAGGCCGTGCGCGAGCACGACCGGGTAGCGCGGCGCGGGAGCGCGCCGCATCCGCCGCGCGATCCGCCGCGGCAGGCGGCGGCGCCTCCAGAGCCGCCAGGCGAGCAGCAGGAGGGCCGCGACGCCCAGGGCGGCGAGCGCGATCCAGGCCCGGCTCACCCGGCCAGGATACACCGCGGGCCCCGCTGCGCGCGATCGTTGCCCGGCCCGGCGGCACGAGCCTGCCGTCCGAACGAGCAGGCGGCCCAGCTCCGGCGCGCGGGCCGCCCGGTTTCCGCGCCGCCGGCGCGCGGGGAACGAGCGGCACGCCGGGTGCAGACGGCCCCGCCATCGCGGCGCCCCCGCGCACGCCTCCGGAGGACAACGTGAGAAAGCTCCTCGTCTCCCTGCCGCTCCTCGCGCCGCTCGCGGCGCGGGCCGACGGCGTCGACACCGGCGACACCGCCATCGTCCTCGTCGGCGCCGGGATGGTGATGCTCATGACGCCCGGGCTCGCCTTCTTCTACGGCGGCCTGGTCCGCTCCAAGAACGTCGTGCACACCATGATCCTCTCCATGGTGTGCATGGCGGTGATCGGCGTCCTGTGGGCCCTGGTCGGCTACAGCATCGCCTTCTCCCCCGGGCCCGGGGTGCTGGACGGGGTCCTGGGAGGCCTCTCCTGGGCGGGCCTGTCCGGCGTCGGCGGCGAGCCGGAGCCCTCGCTCTCGGCCACCGTCCCCCACGCCGCCTTCATGCTCTTCCAGGCCATGTTCGCCATCATCACGCCGTCGCTCATCTCCGGCGCATGGATCGTGTATCGCATGCTGGTCAAGCGCCAGACACGGATTGGCCCCTCCAGTTGCCCCTAGCGAACGGGCGGCGTCGATCGCGCGACGACCGCCCGCGCAGCTCAGCGCACCTTGTAGACGGCGTGGCTCCGGTTTTTCGTGTAGGGCCGCACCTCGGTCGGCCAGCGGCCCTGCTCGGCATACTTCGCCCACTCCGGTGAGAGCAGGACGTCCGGGCTGTCGATCTCGTAGATCGCGGTGTAGCGGGCGGCCTCGTGCTTCTTTTCCGCCGTCTTCCCCGCGAGCTGCATCTTGAACGGCTCGCCTTGCATCCGGGTCGCCGCGCGAACTCCCGGCACCTTGCAGATCAGCGGCACGTGCTCCGTGTCGTAGACCTCGTTGAAC
>DATIUR010000154.1:0-9929 GCA_035466675.1 Anaeromyxobacteraceae bacterium
TCCCTTGCAGCGAACTCCTGCCGGCGGGAAGAAGCGCTATCGGAGGCATACGTGACCGAGATACCGGACTCGGCGAAGGTCGGGGTGCAGATGAGCGACGCGCTCAATCACCTCGGCGCGATCGTCGCCGATGACACCTACGCCGCCTTCCGACAGCACGCACCGGAACATGGCTCGACGGTTGAGGCACTGGTCCGAGAGGCCATCGTGACGCTCGACACCTTTGCAGGACGAAGCGCTCCTGGCGGAATGTTCGGATGGACGGTGGCGCGTCGGGATCTCCGCGCGCGCCTCGCAGAGATGCTCGAGATCGTAGACGAGTCGGGGATCACGCACGACGTCCGTCGACTGGCGCGGATCGTCATCGAGATGCTGGTTCCCCAGTCGGCCGGGCAGTGGGGGTCCAGGTAATGGACCACCGCGCGGAGGGGGTCAGGCGGCTCGCCCACACTCCAGCTCGAGCGCCATCCGCTCGACGGTGAGATCGCCGTACGTGCCGAGGAGCGCCTCGAGGTCGTGCGCCACGGCCACCCCGGTGTCCTGCGCGACGATGACCGCGTTCACCAGCTCGCGGAAGCTGGCGAGGGCCTCGTTGAAGGAGACCACCCGCTCCCCGCAGCAGGGCGACGTGATGGGCTGGAGGAGATCGCGCAGGCGCTCCAGGTCTCGGCGGCTCACGCTCGTCAGCGTACGCTTCCGGGGTAAGCGTCGCTGCCCCGCGAGCGTGGTACCGAAGAGGGTAGGGCAGCCTCCTACCGGTCCTCCCGCCGGCGTCGAGCCCCGAGCCCCGACAGGGGCGATCCGGGCCACCGCGCACCCGTTCCCCGTCGATTTTCGGCAGGACACGGGAATCGAACCCGCCAACAGCGCCTCTCAGCACCATCCACCGGTTTTGAAGACCGGGCCCGGCACCAGCCTAGGACGTCCTGCCGCGTTCCCGTCTACGTGCCGGCGGCGCCCCCGTCAAGGACGGGGATCAATCCCGGCGCTCGAACCAGCGAAAGTCGACCAGGATCGCCGCGGCCAGGACGAGGCGCCGCAGGTCCGGCTCGCCCCGCGGCAGCGTCACGAGGAACGTGTCGGCGGTGGAGAAGGCCTCGGTGAGGAGGCCGCTCCAGCGCTTCTCGATCCGCCCGATCTCGCGCTCCGCTCCCCGGGGGCCGGCGAGCAGCCGGAAGGTCCAGGGGTGCAGGATGGGCCCGACCAGGCTGGCGCGCAGGCGCCCGCCGGAGTCCTCCAGGTCGAGGCGCCGGCGCAGCCACGAGAAGCGCTGGCGGACCACGCCGACGGGCCGGCCCTCGCCGTCGGCCACCTCCAGGCGGGCCAGGAACCAGCGCCAGGGGCGCACCAGACGGAGGACCGTCCGCTGCGGCGACTCCGCGTCGTAGACGTCCATCCGGAACGGCCGGGCGCCGCGCAGGAACCATCGCGCCGCGAGCTCGCCCGCGCCCTCGCCGCGCTCGGAGGCGAGGCCGGCCAGGGCGCCGCGCTCGTCGTGGATGGCGTACCGGTTGGCCCGCTCGAAGCCGGTCAGCATCTCCGCGAGGTGGCGCGCCTGGCGCACCCCCAGCCGCGGCTCCTCCTCGAGGGCGCGGTCGAGCGGGACGGTGGGGGCGCGCGGGAGCGGACGCATCGATCACCTCGGAGCCTTGGAGGGCCGGGCCGCGGCGGCGGCCGGCGCGTGCTCGTCGCCCCAGGGCGAGATGCGCAGGGCGACGCGCTCGTGGGGCATGGCGGCGCGGGGCGAGCGCAGGTAGGCCATGGGGGAGTAGAAGACGAAGTTGGAGGCCCGGCTCGTGTAGATGCAGGCGTAGTCCTCGAGCTGCTCGCCGAAGCGGGAGTTCTCGTTCCCCTCCTTGAAGGTGAGCCCCCAGTGGCGGTTGTACCCTTCCTCGATCCCGCGCTGCAGCTCGTCGATGCGCGCGTTCGCCTCGCGGAGGGCCCGGCGCAGCCGGTCCAGCTCCTGCTTGAGCCGCCGCCGTTCCTCCTCGAGCGCGTCCCGCTCCGCGCCCTCGCTCGCCCGGTCGAGCCGGCGCTCCACGGCGTTCAGGGCCGAGCGGCGCAGGGCCACCACGTCCTCGGTCCTCACCCGCAGCTCCTCCAGCCCGGCCAGCTCCCCGAGCGCCTCCTGGTGCGCCTCCAGCCAGGCCAGCTCCCGCTCCAGCTCCTCGACCACCATGCAGGTCCGCCACAGCGAGCTCTTCTTGGACCGGAGGATGTCGCCGTAGATGTGGTCGCCGACGTAAAGCACGCGATCCCCGGAGATGCCCATCAGCCGCTCGAAGGTGACGAGGTCGCCGCCCTCGTAGGTCCGGCCGCGCTCGAGCGCGGTGGCCTCGCCGGTCCGGTTCCCGTCCCCGTCGAGGGCCAGCAGCGGCCGGCGCTCCGAGAAGAAGGCCGGCTTCTGGGCACCGGTCACCACCGCGTCGAAGTAGTGCCGCCAGCTCGGGTACTCGGGGAGGACGCCGTCGAGCAGGTGGCGCATCACCGCGTCGGTGTAGTCGAGGAGCGAGTTGGTGAGGAGGAACAGCTTCTTGCCGCCGGAGCGGAGCTTGTGCAGGGCCGGGCCCAGGTCGGGGTCGCGCAGCACGTAGCCGGGGAGGTCCTCGCGCACCTCGGCCTTGAGCGAGCCGTCGCGGTGCACGGTGTCGATCGACTCCCGGATGTCTTCGTAGAGCCTGCCGTAGTCGAGGGCCTCCCCGCGCCCCTCCAGCCGCTCGATGATCTCGGCGAAGAGGGAGGCCTCGGGCAGCGCGAAGAGGGTGTCGATCCAGGCGAAGCGGGGGGAGGAGAGGTGGATCTTCTCGTCGCGGTAGAGCCGGCGGAGCTCCTCGTAGGGCAGGGTCCGGCGCCCGTGCGTGCACCGTCCCACGTGGTTGTGTCGGTCCATCTTGAAGAGGTTGCCGTGCTGCCGGTCGATCACCAGGCCGCGGATGACGGAGTCGGGGTCGTACCGGAGCGAGCGCAGCTCGGCCGGGTAGCCGAGCGAGCCGATCATCCGGTCGAGCGTCATCCGGAAGGCGAGCTCCTCCAGCCGCTGCAGGTGGTAGACCGCCAGCGTGTAGTCCATGTCGAAGCCGACCATCTCGATCCGGTCCATCCGCAGGTTGCGGTTGACGAAGATCTGCCGGGTCCGGGGCGCCTCGCGCGGGCTCCCCGGGGCGGACCCGTCGAGGAGCGAGAGCACCTCGGGGTCCGCGTAGGCGGGCACCGCCGGCCCTTCCGCTTCGCCGCTGCCCGCGCCGGCGTGGTCGCTCGGCTTCTGCACCGGTCCGGGATTACCACGGAGGGGCGGGCGCCTCAACGGATGGGCGGACCGACGGAAAGTTGACCGGGGCGAGGCGCCGCCTACGCTCGCCCTGCGTGCCGACGCGCCCCACCTCGAGGCAGACGGAGGAGATCCTGGCCCGGCTGGCGGCGCTGGAGGAGCGGGTGACCCGGCTCGAGCAGGGCCGGGCGTCGCCGGGGGACGGCCGGGCCGCCGCCCCGCGTCCGCTGCCCCGGGTGAGGCGCTGCCCGGGGTGCGGCCTCCCGCTCCGGCGCAGGGCGGGCCGCTGCGCCGCCTGCGGCCGGCCGCTCGACGCCTGACCGCCCGGAAGGCGGCCGCGGCGGCGGTGGTGTATGTTCCCGCCGCCATGGAGCCCCGGACCGACCCCGCGCCGATCCTGGCACTGGACCGCGTCCTGGCGCGCACGCTCCCGAACGGGCTCAGGGTGCGCGTCCTCCCGGAGCGGACCGTGCCCACGGTCAGCTACTACACGTTCTTCCAGGTCGGCTCGCGCAACGAGCGGCCGGGCATCACCGGGATCAGCCACCTCTTCGAGCACATGATGTTCAACGGGGCGGCGCGCTACGGGCCCAAGGAGTTCGACCGGGTGCTCGAGTCGCGGGGCGGGCACTCGAACGCCTACACCTCGAACGACCTCACCGCCTACTACGAGGACTTCTCGTCCGAGGCGCTCGAGACGGTGGTGGACCTCGAGTCCGACCGGATGCGCTCCCTGCGCCTCACCGACGACTCGCTCGAGCAGGAGCGGCAGGTGGTGAAGGAGGAGCGGCGGCTGCGCACCGAGAACTCGATCTTCGGCCTGATGGAGGAGCAGCTCGAGACGCTCGTCTTCCAGGCCCATCCCTACCGGTGGCCGGTGATCGGCTGGATGGCGGACATCGAGCGGATCTCCCGGGAGGACTGCGAGGCCTTCTTCCGCACCTACTACGCGCCGGACAACGCGGCCATCTACGTGGTGGGCGACGTGGACCCGGAGGCGGCCCTGGCGCTCGTGGAGCGCTACTACGGCGACATCCCGACCGGTCCGCCCCCCGCGCCGGTCCCGGCCGGCGAGCCGCCCCAGCGGGGCGAGCGGCGCGCCACCGTGATCTACCCCTCGCAGGCGGCCGCGCTGGCGGTGGGCTGGCGGGGGCCGGCCGCCCGCAGCCCCGACGCGCCCGCGCTCGACGTCCTCCAGGTGTGCCTGGCGGTGGGCGAGTCGTCGCGCCTGCGCCGCCGGCTCGTCCAGGAGGAGGAGCTGGCCGTCGCCGTTCACGCCAGCTGGGGATGGCGCATCGACCCGGGCGTCTTCCTGGTCTTCGCCGAGCTCTCGCCCGGCGTCGCCCCTGCCCGCGCGGAGGCGGTGCTCGGCCGGGAGATCGAGCGCGTGGCGACCCGGGGCGTCTCCGCGGCGGAGGTCCGGCGGGCCCGGGCCCTGCTCCGGAGCGCCTTCCTGCACGAGCTCGCCACGCACCACGGCGTGGCCCACGCCATGGGGCAGGCCGAGGCGCTCCTGGGCGACTGGCGGGAGGCGGCGCACGCCCTCGAGACCTACGCCGCCATCGGTCCGGCCGACGTGCGGCGCGTGGCGCGCGAGGTCCTCGACCCGCAGCGGCGCTCGGTGGTCGTGCTCGATCCCGAGGTGCGGAGGTGAGCGCGCCCATCGTCCTCCCGCCCATCCGGCGGGAGCGGCTGGCCGGCGGGCTGTCGGCCGTGGTGGCGGAGCGGCAGGGGGTCCCCCTGGCGGCGGTGCGCGTCGCCGTGCGCGGCGGATCCTCGCTCGATCCGTCCGGCCGCTTCGGCCTGGCGCACCTGGTGGCCCTGGTGGCCCGTCGCGGATCGCGGCGCCGCTCCGGCCCGCGGATCGACGAGGAGATCGAGTCGCTGGGGGCGGAGATGGGGTCGGGGGTGGACGAGGACGCGTGCTTCCTCGGGCTCTCCGCCCCGGTGGAGTCGCTCGCCCGTTGCCTCGACGTGCTCGCCGACGTGGCCGCCGCGCCCGCCTTCCCGATCCGGGAGGTCGGCCGGATGAGGCGACGGGAGGTGGCCGCCCTGATGCACGACCTGGACGAGCCGGGCGTGGTGGCCGACCGGGCCATGCAGCAGGCGGCCTGGGGCCGGCACCCGTACGGCCACCCGTCCGAGGGCCGGGTCCGCCACCTGGCCGCCGCGCGCCGCGCCGACCTGGTGGCGTTCCACCGCGCCCACTGGAGACCCGGCCGCGCCACGGTGATCGTGGTGGGCCCGTTGCCGGCCGACCAGGTGCTCGGGCTCCTGCGGCGTCGCTTCGCGCGGTGGCGGGGGCCCGCGGCCGACCTGCCCGCGCCGCCGCCGCCACCGCCCATGGGCCGCTCGGTGGTGGTGGTGGACAAGCCGGACCTGACCCAGACGCACATCCGGATCGTCTCCCCGGGATTCGCCCGGACGAGCCCGGACTACACCGCCGGCATGGTGGCGAGCGCGGTGCTCGGGGGCGGGTTCGCCTCGCGCCTCAACGAGGCGCTGCGGGTCAACCGGGGTCTCACCTACGGGGTGCGGAGCCGCTTCGAGGCGGGCGCGGCCGGCGGCGTCTTCTTCGTGGCGACCCACACCAAGAACGAGTCGGCCGCCGAGGCGGTGGAGGTGGCGCTCGGCGAGCTGGCCCGGTTCCAGGAGGAAGGCCCCGCCCCCGAGGAGCTGGCGCGGACGCAGAGCTACCTGCGCGGGCTCTTCCCCCTCTCCCTGGAGACGCACGAGCAGCTGGCCGAGCGGCTGACCGACGTCGAGCTGTACGGCCTGGGCGACGAGGAGATCACCCGGTTCCGCGAGCGGGTGGCGGCGGTGACGGTGGAGGCGTGCCGCTCGGTGGCCCGCCGATACCTCCCCGGCGAGCGCGGGCTCCTGGTCGCGGTGGGGCCGGCGCGCTCGCTGGCCCGCCCCCTGGAGCGCTTCGGGCCGGTGCGGGTCGTGCCCGCCCGCGGGGTGATATGACGTCCGAGCCCGGAACCCGCCGCCTGGAGCCCGAAGCCTGAAGCCCGGAGCCGCTGCACTCCTGCCCGTCCTCCACCTCGACGCGCACCTGCTCTCGGTGGACAAGCCGGCCGGCCGGATCGTGATCCCCGGACGGACGGCGGGGGAGAGGAGCCTGCGGGAGGAGCTGGAGGAGATCCACGGCCGGCTCTGGGTGGTGCACCGGCTCGACCGCGGCACCACCGGCGTGCTGCTCTTCGCCCGCACGGCGGAGGCCCACCGCGCGCTCAACCTGTCCTTCGACCGGGGCGAGCCGCGGAAGCGGTACCTGGCGCTGGTGCGGGGGGTCCCGCCCGGCTCGATGCGGCTCGACGCCCCCATCGCGCCCGGCCGCCGCGGCCGGATGCGGGCGGTGCCCCGGGGCGACCCGCGCGGCAAGCCCGCCGCGACCGTGGTGCGGGTGCTCGAGGCCTTCCCCGCCCGGGCCTTCGCGGGCGGCCCCATCGCGCTCGTCGAGGCGCTCCCGGAGACGGGGCGCACCCACCAGATCCGCGTGCACCTCGCCGGGGCCGGGTACCCGCTGGCGGTCGACCCGGACTACGGCGAGGCGGGTCCGCTCGCGGACGCCGCGGGGCGCCCGCTGATCGCCCGGACGCCGCTCCACGCCGCCGGCCTGGAGCTCGCGCACCCGGCCGGCGGCGCGCTCGCCCTGGAGGCGCCTCTGCCGGCCAACATGGCCCTGGCCATCGCCGCGCTGCGCGCCGGGTGAGGCGGCGGCCGCGGTCAGCCGCCGGATCCGGACGGGGCGGCGCCCTTCGGGGCCTCGCCCGGCGGCGTCTCGCCCTGGGCCGGCGGCGCCTCGCCCAGGGCGGCGGCCAGCTCCTCGAGCAGGGGCTCGCCGGGGAAGTGGCTGCGGGCCAGCTCCAGGATCTGCTTCGCCTCGTCGTGCTTGGCGTTCCGCTCGAGCCAGCGGGCCTTCTCGATGAGCTTCGCCACCGCCACGTCGTTCTCGGAGGCGGCGAGCCGGTCGGCCAGCACCCAGACGTTCGAGGTCCCCGAGACGTTCACCTCGGCGAAGGGGGGCTTCTCCTTCACCACCAGCAGGAGGGTGCCGGGCTCCACCTTGCGCTTGGCGTTCGCCGCGAGCAGGTCCGGGCGGTCGAAGACGTCGGCCGGCGTCCGGACGGTCGCGGCGGTGACGCCCTCGCCCGGAAGGAGGGCGGAGGTCTTCACCCACCCCTCCTTGTCGTCGGAGGCGCGGACGCGCTGCCAGTCGGGCCCGGGCTCGAGCACCGAGACGCGCTCCCCGCGCTGGAGCGTGGCGACCCAGTTCGACACGTCCTTTCCCGCCGGATCCTTCACGCGCGGGGCCTCGGAGCGCTCCCGGCGGAGCGACACGGCCGAGGTCACGTAGGCGGGCGGGCCGGCCTGGGGGCCGGCGGCAGGGCCTCCGGGGGTCGCGGCCTCCCCGGGGGGAGGCTCGGCGCGGCGGCAGCCGGCCTGGGGAAGGACGAGGGCGAGGGCGAGCGGAACGGCGATGGCTCTCATGTGTGGGCCTCCGGCTTCATGGCTACCTCAGGGCGCCCCGGGATGCGAGGCGCGAGATCAGGCGCGGCCGTGGACCAGGATGCGCGTCGCGCTCCGGAAGACGACCTCGATCTTGCCCCCGTCGCGGAGGCCCGAGACCACCCCCCGGCCGAAGACCGGGTGCTCGAGCAGGTCGCCGGCGGCGTAGACCTCGCGGGGCGAGTAGGGACGGGCCGGGCCGGACTTCGAGGCCAGGAGGGCGTCGAATCCGGCCGGAGGGGCGGCGGTCCGCCGTTCCCCCGCCGGGCGCGGGCGGGGACGGGGGCCGGCGCCCCCCGAGGCGCGGGCGGCGTGGACCGCGTGACACGTGTTGCACTCGACCCGGACCGGCCGCCCCGCCACGAGGGCGTGGACGGTGTGGGCGAGCACCAGCCCGCAGCGGACGCAGAGCGCGTCGATCTCCCCTCCGACCCGGATCACCGAGGGCGCAGTATAGGGCCGGGCCGCGAAAATGGGGCAAGGGGCGCCGCTGTGCGAGAATGGCGCCCATGGCGCGGCTCCGGGCGGGCTTCGAGGACTTCGGCCGGATGATCTTCTTCGCGGTCGAGACGGTGGCGTGGGCCTTCCGCCCGCCATTCCGCGTGGAGCAGCTCCTCGTCCAGATGGCCTTCATCGGGGCGGGTTCGGCCTTCATCGTGGGCGTGACCGGAACGTTCGCGGGGATGGTGTTCGGATTGCAGATGAATTTCGCCATGAAGCAGTTCGCGGCGGAGGGCTACGTGGGCGGCTCGACCGCCTTCGCCCTGGCCCGCGAGCTGTCGCCGGTCTTCACCGCCCTGATGGTGACCGGCCGGTCCGGCTCCGCCATCGCCACGGAGCTCGGGACCATGCGCGTCACCGAGCAGATCGACGCCATGGAGAGCATGGCGGTGAACCCCATCCAGTACCTGGTGGTGCCCAGGGTGGTGGCGGCGCTGTTCATGTTTCCCATGCTCACCATGCTCTTCACCGGCCTCGGCTACGCCGGCGCCTACCTGATGGGCGTGGGGGTGGCTCGCATCCCGCCCGGTCCGTTCATCGAGCACACCCGGGAGTTCCTCGATCCCTCCGACCTCCTGCACGGCCTGCTCAAGGCGGTGGTCTTCGGGGCCATCGTCTCCCTCATCACCACCTGGCGCGGCTACTCGGCCACCGGCGGCGCCCGCGGCGTGGGGGAGGGGACCACCCGGGCGGTGGTGGCGAGCTCGGTGGCCATCCTGCTCGCCGATTACGTCATCACCTTCCTCGACGTGGGGACGTGACGTGATCGAGGTCGTCGACCTGTGGAAGTCGTTCGGGGACAACCACGTCCTGCGGGGCATCACCCTCACCATCCCCGAGGGGACCACCTACGTGATCCTGGGAGGGTCCGGTTCCGGCAAGACCGTGCTCATGAAGCACGTGATCGGCCTGCTCAGGCCGGACCGGGGCCTGGTCCGGGTGAACGGCATCGAGATCTCGTCGCTGGCCGGCAAGGACCTCACCCTGGCGCGGGAGCTGTTCGGGATGGTCTTCCAGGGCGCCGCGCTCTTCGACTCGATGACGGTGTTCGACAACGTCGCCTTCCCGCTCAGGGAGGCGCGGCACAAGCGGGCCTCCTCGGAGGAGATCCGCCGGAGGGTGGTGGAGAAGCTCCGGGTGGTCGATCTCGGCGAGGAGGTGCTGGAACGGTGGCCGTCGGAGCTCTCCGGCGGTATGCGAAAGCGGGTGGCGCTGGCGCGGGCGCTCGTCTCCGACCCCCAGATCGTGCTCTACGACGAGCCCACCACCGGCCTCGACCCCATCACCACGGAGTACGTGGACGACATGATCGTACACGCCAAGGAGCGGCTGGGCATCACGAGCATGGTGATCTCCCACGACGTGGCGAGCGCCTTCAAGGTGGCCGACCGGCTCGCCGTGCTCTACGATGGCCACATCGCGGCCGAGGGCACTCCGGCCGAGGTCCGCGAGAGCAAGGACCCGTTCGTGCAGCGCTTCCTCTCCACCTGGTTCGCGAAGCAGTGAGGGACCGAGCGCGCGCGTGAAGCCCATCGTCAACAGGGCCCTGGCGGTGGGCCTGGTGGTCGCCCTGGCGGGCGCGACCTTCGTGGTGGCCATCACCTTCTTCCGCAAGGGAGGGTACTCGGAGGACGAGAGCTACCTC
>DATIUR010000155.1:0-25192 GCA_035466675.1 Anaeromyxobacteraceae bacterium
GCGGGCCTCGGCTCCGCCGGGAGCGGCCCGGCCGCGGCCGCCATCCGCGGGCGGGGCGGGCCTGCCTCGGCCGCCGTCCGCCGCCGGAGCGGGGCGGCGCGCCGGGCCGTCCGACATGAGCGGGATCCCCGCGGCGCGGAGCAGATCGGCGCTCGCCCCCCGGACCGTGGTCCGGAGCGAGCGGGGCTCCGGCGTGGGCTCGGACGTCCCGGGCTCGTCGTCCGCGGCGAGGGACCCGAGGGCCCGGTCGGCTTCCTCCTCGAGGGCGCCGATGTCCCGGGGCGTCTGCGGCTCCTCCGGGAGGGTGGCGGCCGCCGCGTCCAGCTCGTCCCCGGTGACGGGCCGATCGGAGATCGCCTCGTCCTCCTCGCTCGCCGCGGCGCCGGGCACGGCCAGGCCGTCGAAGGCGTCGTCCAGCAGGCGCAGGTCCTCGTCCTCGCCGCCGCCCCCCGGGGCGGCCTGGTCGGCCGCGGGCTCGTCGGGCAGCGCCCCGAGGTCGAAGGCCGGCAGGTCCTCCGGCGGTCCGCCGAGCGCCTCGAGCCCCATCTCCTCCTCGAGGCTCACCACCTCCTCGTCGGCACCGCCGGCGCGCGGCTCGGGCGGACCGACCAGCCCGACCAGCTGGTCGACGAGGTCGCCCGGCGGGAAGGGCTTGAGCAGGTAGGCCTGGGCGCGGACCCTGAGCTGCTTGTGCTTCTCGAAGGTCTCGGCGGTGGCCTCGGCGCTCGTGAGCACCAGCGGGACGGCCTTGAGCGCCTCGTCCTTCTTGAGCTTCTGGCAGACGAGGTAGCCCGAGGTCCCGGGCAGCTCGGCGGCGAGCACGATGGCGTCGGGCCCGAACTCGTGGGCCGCGTCGATGCCCTCGGTGCCGTCGCCGGCCACGCGGACCTGGAAGCCGGCCTCCTCGAGCGAGCCGGTCAGCTCGCCGGCGAGCCGCGCGTCGGCCTCGATCAGGAGGATCTTCCTGGACATGCGAAAAACCTGGGAAAATTGTACCGGCGCGCCGGGAGGGGTGTCAAAAAGGCGTGCGGGACGAGCCGGCGGGGGCGCGGGAGGCCGGGCGGAACCGGCGGCCGGCCCCCGGGCGGCGGAAGCGGCGGATCACCGGCGCACGTCGGCCTGCGCGGTGCGGACGAGCTGGAGCAGCGCCTGCTCGTCGAGGTCCGACACGAGCGAGTAGACGATCTCGTCCTGCCGCCACATGGCCACGTTGTAGCCGCGCGCGGCCGCCACCCGGATGCGGCGCGGGCCCACCTGGATCTCCCTGCCGGCCGCGGCGAAGCGGCCGTTCGGGTCGTCCACGATGAACAGGCCCGCCTGCCCGCGCGGCAGCTCGTAGCGGTAGTAGGCCGCCGGCCACTCGCGGAGGTGCGAGAGGCGCGCCCCCACCACCCGCACCTCGGCGTCCTCGAAGCGGGGCGGGGCGGCGCGGAAGTCGAGCTTGCCGGCGAACCAGCCCGGGATCGCCTCCGGGCCGACCGAGGCGGCGTTGATCTCGAGGGGGAGGCCGCGGTTGTGGTTGCGGACGGCCTCGTCGAGGAGCCCGTCGTCGCCGCCGTGCCCGACGAGCACCACCATCGCCCCCGCCGCGCAGGCCGCCACGGCCGCCATGGGAACCGGCGAGAGGACGCGCCGCCACAGCGGCCGCTTCTCCCGGGCGAGCGCCTCGACCACCCGGGCCCGCAGGGCCGGCGGGGCGCGCCCCGCGGGCGACTCCGGCCCGAGCGCGGCGCGGAGGGCGGACCGCAGGGCGGCGTGCCGGTGCGCCTCGCGCGCCACCAGCGCCTGGCAGCGGCCGCAGGCGGCCACGTGCGCGTCGGCCTCGGCCTCCTCGCGGCCGTCGAACTCGGCGTCGAGGTAGGCGTCGATCGACCGCTCGATCTCGGTGCAGTCCATGGGGGGGTTCAGGCTCTGTCTCTCGATCGGCATGATCGCCTCAGGCCGACCTTCCCCGGCGCCGCCGCCAGGTCTCGAGGTCGATGCTCCCACCCTCCGCGTTCTCCGGCAACACTCCGGACGCGGCCGCGTAGGAGGCGAGCGCCTTCTGGAGCAGCCTCCGGCCGCGGAAGAGGCGGCTCATCACGGTGCCGACCGGCACGTCCAGCACCTCCGCGATCTCCTTGTAGGAGAACTCCTGCAGGTCGGCCAGGATCACCACCAGGCGGAAGTCGATGGGGAGGGCGTCCACCGCCCGCACCACGTCGTCCGAGAGCAGGCGGTCGAAGAAGTGCTGCTCGGGGTTGGCCGCGTACTCGGTGGCGTCGCGGGAGACGACGCGCTCCTTCACCGCCTCGCGCTCCGCGCCGTCCACGATGTTGCGCTCCTTCACCGACCGGCGATACCGGTTGATGAAGGTGTTGGTCAGGATCTTGAACAGCCAGGCCTTGATGTTGGTGCCCTTCTCGAACTTGTCGAAGAAGCGGTAGGCGCGGAGGAAGGTGTCCTGGACCAGGTCCTCGGCGTCCCGCTCGTTCCGGGTGAGCCGGAGACCGGCGGCGTAGAGCGCGTCGAGGTGCCGGAGGGCGAGCGCCTCGAACTCGGCTCGGCTCGGATCGGGCTTGCGGAGGTCGAGCATGCGGTCTCTGGTCTAACGTCGGCGGGGGGCCTCGTCCCTCGCTCCCACAGAACCGCCCGGCATCCCGGGGGATTCCCGCCGGGGCTCCCTCGGGCGAGCGGACGGCGCGACCCCGGCGGCAGCCATCCAATACCCCGGATCGACGCGGGATTCCAGGGCCGGGCGGCCCGCCCACCCCCGCCGTGTTACACACCGCCCCGCGCCGATGCCTCGCCTCCTCTTCGCCGACGACCGCGGCGTCGTCTACGACCACCCCGCCCTGCGGGCGGCGGTGCGGACGGGCGAGACGCTCCTCGGTCCGCCGGAGCGGCCGGTGCCCATGCCCGAGGGGGCGAGGCTGGCCTTCCTGCCCGGGCGGCGCCCGGTGGGCGTCCACCCCCGCGACGGGTCGCTGGTGGTCCTGCACGAGGTGCGGGTGGGGCGCCGGCGGATCGTGCCGCACGCGGTGGGGGCGACCTTGCCGCCGGGGTACACGCGCACCTTCCTGCCCGCATCGGCGCGGCCCGCGCTCCCGCTGGCGGACGCGGCGCCGGTCCTTCCGCAGTGGGCCTACACCGCCGCGGCGCAGGGCGCGGGCGGCCCGGTGGTCTGGGCCCTCCGCACCGACCGCCGCGCCCACTGGAGCGTGCGGACCCACTCCGGGCCGGAGCTGCCCGGCCTCGTGGCGCGCATGCTCGGGGAGAGCGCGAACCCCATCTACCGCCAGCTCTCCCGCTGCGCGCTGGAGTGGCGCTGCTTCACGGCGCAGAACACCTTCCTGCGCCGGGACGAGGGGGCGATCCCCTCGTCGGCCGCCTGCAACGCCGCCTGCGTGGGCTGCCTCTCGGAGAGCGAGGAGGGGCTCCCGCCCTCGTCGCACGAGCGGATCCGGCGCCCGCCCAGCGCGGAGGAGATGGCCGAGGTGGCGGTCCGCCACCTCGAGGGCGCCGGGGGCCGCGTGATGGTGAGCTTCGGCCAGGGGTGCGAGGGCGAGCCGCTCCTGCGGGCGCGCGAGATCGAGCGGGCCATCCGGATGGTCCGCGCCCGGACGGGGCGCGGCTCGCTCCACGCCAACACCAACGGCTCGTTGCCCGACGCGCTCGGCCGCCTGGTGGAGGCCGGCCTCGACTCGGTGCGGATCTCGGTCAACAGCGCCTCGCCCGACCTGTACCAGGCCTACTACCGCCCCCGGGGCTACGGGCTCGCCGAGGTGGAGCGGTCCCTCCGCGTGGCGCGCGCCGGGGGCGCCTACGTGGCGCTGAACCTCCTCACCTTCCCCGGGGTGACCGACCGCGAGGGCGAGGTGGAGCGGCTGGTGGCCCTGCTGCGCCGGACCGGCGTGGACCAGGTGCAGACCCGCCCGCTGGCGCTCGACCCGGATCTCTACCTCGAGGTGGCCCGCGGGCGCGGAGGGGGCGGGCCTCCCATCGGGATCCGGCGGCTGGTCCGGGAGCTCTCGCGGGCCCGGCCCGGCCTCGTGGTCGGGAACTTCTCGCGGGCGCGCGGCGAGCGGAGGGCGGCGCGATGAGGGCCGAGGCGGAGCTGGCGCTCCAGAAGGACCTGGCCCGCCACCTGCGCGCCGGCCACCCCTGGGTCTTCCGGCGGGCGATCGAGCGCGCGCCCAAGGGGCTCGCGGCCGGGGCCGTCGTGGACGTGACCGAGGCGGGCCGGTTCGTGGCGCGCGGCTACTACGACCCGCACTCGGCCATCTCGGTCCGGATCCTCACCCGCGACGCCGCCGAGGAGGTGGACGCGGCCTTCTGGCGCCGCCGGGCGGCGCGCGCCATCGCCCTCCGGCGCGAGCTCGTCCGCGGGACGAACGCCCTCCGCCTGGTCCACGGCGAGTCGGACGGGCTGCCCGGGGTGGTGGTGGATCGGTACGACCGCTGGGCGGTCCTGAAGCTCTACTCGGCCGGGCTCGGGCCCCACCGCGCCGCCGTCGTCGAGGCCGTGCGCGCCGAGGCGGAGGGGCTCGCCGGCGTCTACGGGCGCGACGAGATCCCGCGCGACGACCTCGACGAGGGCGACGGCGGCGCGCCAAAGGGGCGGGTGCTGTGGGGCGCGGAGCCGCCGGAGCGGATCCCGGTGGACGAGCACGGCATGGCGCTCCTGGTGGACGTCCGGCGCGGGCAGAAGACCGGGCTCTTCCTCGACCAGCGGGAGAACCGCCGCATGGTCCGCGACCTCGCCCGGGGGCGGGCGGAGGCGCTCAACCTCTTCTCCTACACCGGAGGGTTCTCGGTGGCGGCCGCGCTGGGCGGCGCCCGCCGGGTGGTCTCGGTGGACGTGGATCGCGACGCGCTGGCCCTCGCCCGCGACAACTTCGCCGCGAACGGGCTCGACCCGTCGGCGCACGCCTTCGAGGTGGAGGACGCCTTCGAGGTCCTGGCCCGCCAGAAGCGGGAGGGGCGCCGCTTCGACCTCGTGGTCTGCGATCCGCCCGCCTTCGCGAAGTCGCAGCGGACGGTGGACGCGGCCGTGGCCGGCTACGCCTCGCTCAACCGGGCCGCCCTGGCCGTGCTCGCGCCCGGGGGCCTGCTCGTCACCGCCAGCTGCAGCGCCCGCGTCTCGGCCGAGCAGTTCTTCGACGCCGTGAAGGAGGCGGCCTTCAAGGCCCGCGTCGAGCTGCAGATCGTGGCCGAGACCCGCCAGCCGGCCGACCACCCCATCTCGCCGCAGTTCCGGGAGGGGCGGTATCTCAAGGCCCTGGTGCTGCGGCGGACGGGGTAGGGGGCTCCGCCGTCGGGATCAGATCGTGATCTCCCGGGGCGGGCCCCGCTCCCCCGGCGGCTGGCAGTCCACCTTCTCCTTCACCGTCTCGCGGAGCTTCCCCTTCCGCTTCGCGTCGGCGAGCGCGTCGAGCTCGGGCCAGCGGGCCTCGGGCTCGGCCCGGAGGAGGGATCGATAGGCGGCGAGGACGCTCTCGATGCCGGCCGTCTGGACGGCCACCCAGTCGTCCTTCTTCCCCGGGTTCTCGACGAGGAAGGTGGCCATCCCGAAGAGCGACTGGACGAACAGCTCCGTCCCGTGCCGCCCGCTCTCGTCGCCGGGAAGGTCGGCCAGGGGACCGGAGCAGATCGTCACCATGATGTCGGGGATCTCCTCGATCCACTGGAGCAGCCACCGGCGGTCGGCGTCCGCACCCTTGCCGAGCGGGTCCCGCTCCAGGCGGCGGGTGATCTCCACGGCGCGCTTGCGCTCGGCCGCGGTGGAAGGGCCGCGCCCCTGGGCGAGGGCGGGCAGGAGCAGGGCGAGCGCGGCGGCGACGGCGAGTCGGTGCAAGGGGGCCTCCGGGTGTCTCGGGGAATTGAAGCACGGGGGGCGGGGACGGGTCGAGCACCGGTCCGCCGCGGGGCGTCCCGCGGCTGGCGGCGGCCGGGGGCGCGCCCGGATGCCGGGTGATCCCGGGGCCGAATCCCGGTATGGAGAGGCCATGCGCCTCCCGCTCCTCGCCGCCATGCTGCTCGTCGCCGCTCCGATCCTGGGTGCCTGCTCCGGCGGGTCGAGGGATGCGTCGCCCCCGCCCGCCCCGCCATCCCCCCCTCCGGCCGCAGCCGGCGCCGCCGCGACCCCCGGCCCGGGCGCGGCGGCCAAAGCCCCCTCCGCGGCCGGGGCGCGGGCGGAGGGCGACGTCTGGGCGGTGGCGCTCGAGGCGCCCGGACCCCTGCGGGCGGGCTAGCCTGCCGAGGCGCTGGTGCGGATCACCGCCCGCGGCGGCTACCACGTGAACGAGGAGTACCCGATGTCGTTCCGGCCGGCGGCCGACGCGGCCGCCGTCTTTCCCGCCGAGCGGTTGGCCCCGGCGCCGCGCAGCCGCACGCCGTGCGGCGGAGGGGTGGCGGGCGCCTGCGAGGTGTCGGCGGCGATCCCGTTCCGCGTCCAGGCGCCGGGCGAGGTCCGCCTGGCCGGCACGCTGGCGTTCAGCGTCTGCACCGCCGAGCGGTGCCTCGTCGAGAAGGCGCCGCTCGCGATCTCGGTCGCCGCCCGGTGAGGCGGGGCCGCCGGGGTCACTCCGGCCGGTCGAGGGTGACCAGGACCTCCTGGCTCCGGCCGTCCCGGAGCACGCGCACCTTCACCGGGTCGCCCGGCTCGTGCTCCTCGAGGGCGGCGTAGAGGTCGTCGAGCGAGGCCACCTTCCGGCCGCCCACCTCCTGCACCACGTCGCCCAGCACGATGGAGCCGTCCTCGGCCCGCACGGTGCCGCGCAGGCCCGCCCGGGCGGCCGCCGATCCCTCCGCCACCGACAGGATCAGCACGCCCTCCAGCCCGGCGCGGCGGAGCACCCACTCCTGGGCCGGGACGATCCCGATCCGCGGCCGCATCACCCGGCCGTGCCGGATCAGCTCGGGGACCACCCGGTTCACGGTGTCCACCGGCACCGCGAAGCCGATGCCGGCGCTCGCGCCGCTCGGGCTCGCGATCTGGGTGTTCACCCCGACGAGGCGCCCGGCGCTGTCGAGCAGGGGTCCTCCCGAGTTGCCCGGGTTGATGGCGGCGTCGGTCTGGATGACGTCCTGGATCTTCCGGCCGGTGAGGGCGCTGATGCTCCGGCCGAGCGCGCTCACGATGCCGGTGGTGAGCGTGAAGTCGAGCCCGAAGGGGTTGCCGATGGCGAACACCTTCTGTCCCACCTGGAGGTCGCGGCTCGAGCCCACCAGCACCGGCGCGAGCTCGTGGCCGGGCGCGCGGATGCGCAGGACCGCCAGGTCCTGGTCCGGGGCGACGCCCACCAGCTCCGCCGGCCAGACCGACTGGTCGTGCAGGGTCACCCGGGCCGCGCTGGCGCCCTGGATCACGTGGAAGTTCGTGACCACGTGGCCGTCGCGGTCCCACAGGAACCCGGAGCCGGTGCCCCGCGGCACCTCCTCCACGTCGAGGAAGCCGAAGGCCTGGCGGGCGAGCGTGGTGATGTAGACCACGCTCGGGCTCGTCCGCCGGAACAGCTCGATGGTGGCCTTCTCGTCCTCGGCCAGGTCGCCGCGCGCCACCACCGGCTGCGGCTCGGCGGGAGGGCCGGCCCGCCTCCCGGCCAGGCCGGACCGGACCACCTGGACGGCGAGCAGGACGGCCAGCGCGCCGAGCAGGAGGACGAGGAAGGAGGACCGTCCGCGGGACCGGCGCGTCACGGGGCTCGTGTCCATGGCTCTCTCCTCCCGTCCGTTCGGACCCGGCGAGTCTAGCGCCGATGTCGGGCTCCGGGCTCCGGACTTCGGGCTCCAGGAGGAGCGCGGCGGTCGCGGCAGTCCGTGGCCCGAGGCCCGTGGCCCGAACGGTTCAGCGCAGCGCCGCGCCGAGCACGAGCGCCACGAGCGTGGCCACGCCGGCCAGCCACAGCGCCACGTGGCGTGGCGGCACCTGCGCGAGCGAGAACCGGATGGACGGTTGCGAGGGATCGCGCCGGCGCAGGGCCGTCTCGACCGGGGGTGGCGCCGGCGTCACCGCGCGGTAGGCGGCGAGCAGCGGCAGGAGCGCGCCGAGGCCGAGGGCAAGCAGCAGGCCCGCTCCCGCCACCGGCGCCGGCGGGGGGGCTGCGGCCTCCCCGCGCACGTGGAAGACGAGGGAGGCGACCGCGTTGTTGGCCGCGTGGGCCGCCACCGCCGGCCAGACCGATCCGGCGCGCCAGGCGAGCCAGCCGTAGAGCGCGCCCAGGAGGACCAGGGCGGGGAAACGGACCGGGTCGAGGTGGATGGCGGCGAAGAGGAGGGCCGCGAGCGCGATGGCGGCCCGGGCGGGACGGGAGAGCCCGAAGGTGGTCTGGAGGTACCCGCGGAAGACGATCTCCTCGCACACGGGAGCGAGGAGGGAGGCGATCAGGGCGAAGGCCCAGCTCCGCCAGCCGGGGGGACCGAGCAGGCGCGAGACGTCGAAGGCCCGCACCCAGGACTCCGGCAGGAGCCGCATGGTCACCGCCATGACGGCCCCCGCCACGAGGAACCCCGCCGCGCCCCCCGCCAGGCCGATGGCGATCGCCGCCGGCCTGGCCGGCCCGAGCCGCAGGTAGGCGGCCGGGCGCAGGTTGGACCCCGCCGCGGCCACGACGGCGGGGGCGAGCAGGGCGAAGGTCTCGGTCCACACGAAGCCGAGAAGCCGGCTCGAGGCCTGGGCCACGAAGCCCGCGAAGGCGAGCAGGACGAGGACGCCGAAGAAGGCCCAGCCGCTCTTCCGCTCCGGGGGGGCGGGAGGGGGTGCGGGGGGGAGGCTCTCGGGGCTCCGGGGATCCACGGGCGCGGGATGATACCCGCGCCACGGCCGCGGGCGGAGCCGCTAAGATGCAGGCCATGAACTTCGCCAACCGGACGGTGGTGCTGGGCGTCGGGGGCGGCGTCGCCGCGTACAAGGCGTGCGAGCTGGTGCGGCTCGTGGTGAAGGGGCGGGGCACCGTGCGGGTGGCCATGACCCGCGCCGCCACCCGGTTCGTGGCGCCGCTCACCTTCCAGGCGCTCTCCGGCGCGCCGGTGCTGGTCGAGCTGCTCGAGCCGGCCACCGAGCAGGCCTACGGCCACCTGGGCCTGGCGCGTCTGGCCGACCTGCTGGTCGTGGCGCCGGCCACGGCCGACCTCCTGGCGCGCCTGCGGGCGGGGATGGGCGACGACGCGGTGACGACCACGGCGCTGGCGGTGCAGTGTCCGGTGCTGGTCGCCCCCGCCATGAACGTGCGGATGTGGAGGAACGCGGCCGTGCAGGAGAACCTGGCCGCCCTGCGCGCCCGCGGCTGGCACGTGGTGGGCCCCTCGTCGGGCGAGCTGGCCGACGGCGACGTGGGGGAGGGGCGGCTCGCCGAGCCGGCCGAGATCGCCCTCGCCGCCTCGCGGCTGCTCGGGAGCGTGGATCTGGCCGGGCGCCGCGTGCTCGTCACGGCCGGCCCGACCCGCGAGCCCATCGACCCGGTGCGGTTCATCTCCAACCCCTCCTCGGGGAAGATGGGGTACGCGATCGCCTCGGTGGCCGCCCGGCGGGGTGCCGAGGTGGTGCTCGTCTCGGGCCCCACCCAGCTCGGCGATCCCTCGCACGTCCGCACCGTCCGCGTGGAGACCGCGGAGCAGATGGCGCGGGCGGTGGAGGCGGAGGCGGACGCCATGGACCTCTTCGTCGGCGCGGCGGCCGTGTCGGACTACCGGCCCAAGGCGGCCTCGCCGAGCAAGATCAAGAAGGGGGAGGGCGACGAGCGGCTGGAGCTGGCGCGCACGCCCGACATCCTGGCCGGGCTCGGGGAGAGGTTCGCGGGGAAGCCCGGGGCGCCGGTGCTGGTCGGGTTCGCCGCCGAGACCGAGGAGGTCATCGCCCGCGCCCGGGAGAAGCTGAAGGGCAAGCGCTGCGACCTCGTGGTGGCGAACAAGGTCGGCGGTCCGGGGTCCGGCTTCGGCGGCGACACGAACCGGGTGGCGCTCGTCTCCGCCACCGAGCTGGCCGAGATCGAGGGGCCGAAGGAGAAGGTGGCCGAGGCGATCCTGGACTGGATCCTGCCGGTGCTGGACGCGCGGAGGCCGCGGGTGGCCTGAACGACGGCGCGCGGGGTGCGGGACCACGGAAGCGCGGCGTCCCCCCACGGGCCTGGACGGCGCCGCCCCGCGCCCGCGCCGGATCAGGGCCGGAGCCCGGCGCGCCGGTCGCGCACCCCCCAGTAGCGCCGCGCCCAGGCCGGGCGGCGGTCGGGTCCCGCCGCGGCGCGGACGGCGGCGAGCCATCGATCCAGGAGGCGCTCCGCCTCCGCGAAGGCCTCCCTCGGCTCCGGGGAATGGCGGAGCCACCTCGCCTCGACCTCGTCCCGCTCGGGCGCGAAGAGCGGCAGCAGCCGCTCCGGGTCCCGCATCGCCAGCCGGTGCAGGCGCTCGTGCCGCCACCAGAGGCTCCGGCCGTCGTCGGCGTCGGCGGGCGCCGGCCCGAGGTCGAGCGGCTCCTCCACCCGCACGGGCTTGAAGATCGAGGTGCAGGGCGCGGCGGTGGCCGTCACCCAGTGGCGCGAGCCGCGGGGCGCGAGCTCGGCCACCCAGGAGGCGGTGGTCTGCGAGGCGGCCAGAAGGCCGCCGGCGTGCATGCAGGGGGCGGCCATGCCGCCGAAGAGCGGGCCCAGGGTCGGGGCGGGCCTGCCGCCGTGGTCGCGCAGCATGCGCACCAGCGCCTCGGGTCCCCGCGCGGAGGCCGCCAGGGCGGCGGTGCGGGGCTGGCGGAGGCGGCAGCGGCTGGCCCAGGTGTAGAGCCTGTCGGAGTGGCGCTCGCGGAACCCGGGGATGGTGAGCCCGTTGGAGATGGTGCGCGCCCCGCGCGCCTCCTCCACCTCGAGATGGCGCCCGGCCGTCTCCACCACGAAGGCGCGATGCGGGTCGGCGACGAGGAAGCTGTTGTGGTAGCGGAACTCCCGGTTCTCGTGGCCGCAGCCGCCCCCCTGGCCGTGCGCCGCCAGCAGCGCCGCGATGGTCTCGACCGCCTCCGGTGCCGTCGCGGAGCGCTCCAGCGAGAGGCGCAGGAGGTCCATCCCGGTGAGCCCGAGGCGGGCCAGGGGCTCGCGGGTGAAGACCGCCTCGTTCCCGATGGCGACGCCGTGCTCGTTGGCGCCCATCTCCGCGCCCCACATCCAGAAGGGCCGGGAGAGGAGCACCGCGTGCGTCTCCCGCGCCTGCGGGATCTCGATCCAGGTGCAGCGCAGCCGCGCCCCCGCGGGATGGGAACGCCGCGGGTGCCACTCGAGGAGCTGCGCCTCGTTCGGATCGCGGTCCGAGTTCTTGGCGAAGAGCACCCGGCCCGGCTCGACCACGACGGCCGTGTCACACATGGCGCTCGATCCGGCCGGGCAGGAGGAACGGGTAGACGCGCCGCCGCACCCGCCGCTGCCAGGCGCGATCCAGGCGGCGCAGCCGCTGCAGGAGGGCCCACATCCGCGCGTCGGAGGCGTAGGCGCGGCGGACCTCCCGCTCGGAGAGGGCGGGCGCGAGGCGCGCGTTCGCCTCCTCGAGGAACGGCGGCAGCCAGCGGTCGAGCCGCTCCTTCACCAGGTTCGCCAGCGCGTCCAGCACGACGCCGCGGGGCCGGTAGTACTTGTCGAGGATCTCCCCGAGGAGGAAGCGACGCACCGGCCCGCGCAGCGCCCAGGGGAGCGAGGCCAGGAAGAGGTCGGTGTCGAGCCGCTCCGCCCCGGCCTGGTCGCGCAGGAGCGGCGTGGTCACGTCCAGGTAGACGAGGTCCTCGCCGGCCACCGCCCAGTTGGAGACCTGGCCGTCGAGGCCCAGGCCGGGCCCGACCGACCGCGCCACCGCGTCGACGAGCCTCGCGAAGAGCGCGCGCGCCCGGGCCTCGCCGGCGCGCGCGAGGACCGCGGGCAGGAGCGATTCCGCGGGAAAGGCCGCCTGCACGCAGTAGGCGGAGATCGTGCCGCCCGGCCGCACGAGGTGCAGGAACGCCGTCTCGGCGACCCGGACTCCGCGGGCGGCCAGCGCGCGGAGGTAGTCCTCCAGGCAGGCGCGGTAGGCCCGGAGGGAGGCCGGGCCGGTGAACGGCGGCAGCCGCTTGCAGGCGAAGCGGCCCCCCGGCCCGTCCAGGGCCAGCACCGCCGAGATCTCGCCGTAGCCCAGGACCTCCAGGTCTCCCGCGCCGCCGGCCCCGAGGGCCCGCTCCACCCGCGCCTCGAGCGCCACGAGCGCGCCCGGGTCAGGCCAGGCCACCGAGGGCCCTCCGCACCCGCTCGGCCAGGTCCGACACCTCGGCGTCGCCGAGGACGAGCGGGGGCAGGAACTGGAGGACGGAGGTGTCGTTGTAGGCGGGCAGGCAGAAGACGCCGGCCTCGTACATCCTCCTCGCCGCCACGAACCCGGCCCCCTCGGCCGGGAACTCGAACCCCATCATGAGACCGCGGCGGCGGAGCCGGAAGGGCAGGCCCGCGAAGGCCGCCGCCAGCCGATCCGACACCTCGCGGACGCGCTCCAGGAATCCCGGGGCCTCGACGACGTCGAGCACCGCCAGGGCGGCGGCGCAGCCGGGCTCGGCCCCGCCGAAGGTGGAGACGTGGGCGAAGGGGTGCCGGTCGAGCAGGGCCTTCATCTCCGGGGAGACGAGAGTCGCGGTGATCGGGAAGACGCCGCCCGAGAGCCCCTTGCCGGCCACCAGCGCGTCCGGGACCACGCCCTCGTGCTCGAAGGCCCACGTCCGGCCGGTCCGGCCGAGGCCGGTCTGGACCTCGTCGAGCACCAGCCGGGCGCCGCGCTCCCGGCACAGGGCGGCGACGCCGGGGAGGTAGCCGGGAGAGGGAACGGGCATCCCCAGCGTGGCGGGGATCGGCTCGAGGAGGACCGCGGCCGTGTCGCGCCCCACGGCCGCCTCCAGCGCCGGGAGGTCGTCGAAGGGCACCTGGGTGAACTCGGCCAGGCTGGCGCCGAAGGGCTCGCGGTACGGCGGGTCGCCGGCGGCCACCGCCAGGCCGGTGTGGCCGTGGTAGCCGCCGCGGGCCGAGACGACCCGCCGCCGGCCCGTGACGCCGCGCGCCAGCTTGAGCGCGACGTCCACCGCCTCCCCGCCCGAGACGCCGAAGACGGCGCCGGCGAGGACGTCGCCGGTGGAGCGGCAGAGCCGCCCGGCGAGGCGCGCCCGCCACCCCGAGACGAGATGGTGGTTCCCCACGTCGAGGCGCAGGAGCGCCTCGCGGACCGCCGCCAGCACCGCCGGGTGGCGGTGGCCCAGGTTGAAGACGCCGCCGTTGCAGTGGCAGTTCAGGAAGCGGCGGCCGGTGAAGGCGTCCTCGAACCAGGCGCCGTCGCGCGCGCCCATGACCACGTCGATCCCGAACTCCTGGAAGGTGCGCACCTTCCCGGCCGACACGCGGGCTGCGAAGGCGTCGAAGGTGGCCTCGCGCGAGGGGTAGGGCTCTCCCGGTCCGCTCATGGCCGGTAGATTGCCCGGAACGCCGGCTCCGCGGAAGGCGCGGCGCGCCCGCCGCCCCGGGGGCCTGCCGGGCCCCCGCCGGGAGCCGGCACGGCCGGCGGCGGCCGGGCCGGGAGCTCAGGCCGCGAGCCGGGCGATCGAGGCGGGCATGACGAGCTTGCCGTGGATGGCGCCCCGGAAGCTCTCGCGGGTGGCCTGGGCGATCTCGTGCGCGTCGCGGCGGGGCAGGCGGCGCCGCCAGGTCCGCTCGCGGAGCCGCCGGCGCAGGTCGAGCGCGACGCGCAGGTTCCGCGCCCCGGTCGCGTCGGCGCGGGCCGCCTCGGACCGCTCCCCCTCGAAGAGCACGCCCAGGATGGCGCGCACGGCCAGGTCGTTCGTCTCCTGGACGAGGTCGGGCTCGAGGGCCAGGCTGCGCTCCGGGGCGAGCGCCATGCGCGAGATCTGCTGGAAGCGGCGGGCGCCCGCCGAGGCGAGCAGGGAGCCGAAGAGCTGCCGGGAGAGGCCGAAGGGGAGGACCGAGGCGCCGGCGAGCGAGCCGCGCAGGAACCGGTCGTGCGCGCGCATCTCGCGGGCGGAGATCCGGCGGGCCACCCGGGGCAAGGCGCGGTCCATCTTCTGGTCGTAGCGGAGCTCCCAGTAGGCGTGGCCGGTCCGCCCCTTGTGGAACGAGCCCACGGTCTTGAAGGGCACGAAGTAGTTGTGGGCGACGGTGTCCGCCGCCAGGTGGGCCAGGAACCCGAGGGCGACGGCCTGCTCGGCCCCGGGGCGCGCCCGCCCGAGGACGTTGAACCCCACCTTCCAGTTGTGACAATGGAACAGGAAAGGTGCCATGTTCTTGCCGACCACGATGTCCGCCGCGAGCGATCCGTACAGGAAGGCGTCGCCGAACTCGGCGAGCAGCACGCGGACGGCGGGCTGGAGCGTGGCCGCCTGCGCCAGCGCCTGCGAGGAGAAGCTCAGGTGCGCGAGCGGTCCCCAGGCGAGCGCGTCGGAGGGCCAGGCGAGGATGAGGATCGTGGCGGCGGCGAGGGGCAGCGCGAGGAGCGCGCGGCGTAGCGACATGGCGCGCGGATTCTAGGAACCGGAAGGGGCGCGCCGCAACCTCATGAACGCGGTGCAGACGAGGTGGGATGTGAGCGAGGGCGCACAGCGGAGCCGGAAGGCGGTGGAGGAGGTCGCGGCGGAGGCGCTGCGCCATCTCGTCTGGCTGCGCGACGAGGGCGTGGCCGAGGTGCCGCCGCCCGCGGCTCCCGCGCCGAGGCGGCCCGCCCCGGCGGCGGCGGCCGCTCCCGCCGCGACCTCGACCGCGATCCCGGGTCCCTACTCGCCCGCCGACCGGGGCTGCGGCAGCCCCGCGCTCCTGGCCGTGCGCACGGAGTTGGGCGAGTGCACGCGCTGCAAGCTCGCGGGCGGGCGGACCCACCTCGTCTTCGGGGTGGGGAACCCGGCGGCCGAGGTGATGTTCGTGGGGGAGGGGCCCGGCGCCGACGAGGACCTGCAGGGGGAGCCGTTCGTGGGGAAGGCAGGCCAGCTCCTCACCCGGATGATCGAGGCCATGGGCTTCCGGCGCGGCGACGTCTACATCGCGAACGTGGTGAAGTGCCGCCCGCCCGGGAACCGGAACCCGGAGCCGGACGAGATCGAGGCCTGCGAGCCGTTCCTGCGGGCCCAGATCGCCGCCATCGGGCCCAGGGTGATCGTCGCGCTCGGGAAGTTCGCCGCCCAGACGCTGCTCCGCGACGGGACCCCCATCACGCGGCTCCGCGGCCGCTGGTCCCGCTACGGCGGCGTGAAGCTCATGCCCACCTTCCACCCGGCCTACCTCCTGCGCAGCCCGGGGGAGAAGAAGAAGGCGTGGGAGGACCTGCAGCTCGTCATGAAGGAGCTCGGGAAGATCCCGGGGAGGTAGACCATGGACCGCTTCCGCCGCCTGGCGCGGCGCGCACGTCTCGCCCTCGCCGCCGCCGCGCTCGCCCTGGCCGGCGCGGCGGCCCAGCAGGGCCCGGAGGCCCCGGACCGGCCCAGCCCGCCCCGCGTGCTCGTCCTGGCGGTGAAGGGCGCCATCACCGGCGGGACCGCGGAGTTCCTGGAGGCCGGGCTGGAGAAGGCCAAGGTCGAGGGCCATGCCGCCGTCGCCATCACGCTCGACACGCCCGGCGGCATGCTCGACGCCACGCGCGAGATCGTGCAGGCGATGCTCGCCGCCGAGATCCCGGTGGTGGTCTGGGTCGGCCCGGCCGGCGCCCACGCGGGATCGGCCGGCGTCTTCCTCACGCTCGCCGCCGACGTCGCCGCCATGCACCCCACCTCCAACATCGGCGCCGCCCACCCGGTCACCGGGAGCGGCAAGGACGTGGAGCAGGAGGCGGGCAAGGACATGGCCAAGAAGGTGGAGAACGACACCGCCGCCTTCGCCCGCTCCGTGGCCAAGGCGAACGGCCGGAACGCCGACTGGGCCGAGAAGGCGGTGCGCGAGAGCGTGGCCGTCACCGCCGACGAGGCGGTCAAGCTCCGGGTGGTGGACTTCACCGCCCCCGACCTGCGGGCCACCCTCGAGAAGGCGGACGGCCGGACGGTGGAGACCCCCTCCGGCAAGCGGACCTTCCGGGGCAAGGACGCGGTGATGGAGCCCTACGAGAAGACCGTCCGCCAGCGGGTGCTCTCGTTCCTCGCCGATCCGAACGTGGTGGCGCTGCTCTTCACGCTCGGCACCCTCGGCATCGCCATCGAGTTCTACCACCCCGGCATGGTGGTGCCCGGGGTGATCGGCGCCTTCAGCCTCCTGCTCGCCTTCCTGGCCATGCGCGTCATCCCCGTCAACGTGGGCGCGGTGCTGCTCATCCTGGCCGGGGTCGGGCTGCTGGTGGCGGAGGCCTACGTGACGGTGCACGGCCTGGCCGGCCTGGGCGGGGCGGCCGCCATCGTGCTCGGGACGCTCTTCTTCATCGACAAGAGCTCGCCCGACTACCAGTTCGACCCGGGCGCGTTCTCCATCTCGCCCTGGATCGTCTGGCCCACCCCCATCGCGCTCTCGCTCCTGCTCGGCTTCATGGCCTGGAAGATCGCCTCCGCGCGGCGCGGTCCGCTCAAGATCGGCGCGTCCGCCCTGATCGGCTCGGAGGGGGAGACGCTCTCGGTGATCGGGCCGGACGGCGGCGAGGTGTTCGTGCACGGCGAGTACTGGAGAGGCCGGAGCGACGCCCCCATCCCGAAGGGGGCCCGCGTGCGGGTCGTGTCGGTGGAGGGGCTCGTCGTCACGGTCGTGGCGGACGATCCGGGGACGCGGTAGAACGTCGGCCACTCGGAGGGTCGCATGCCCGCCATCGGACTTCTCGTCGCCGTCGCCCTGGTCATCCTCTGGTTCCTGTCCGGCATCCGGATCATCAACGAGTACGAGCAGGGGGTGGTGCTCCGCCTGGGCCGCTTCGCCGGCGTCCGCACCGCCGGCCTCAAGTGGATCATCCCGTTCATCGACCGGATGATCGTCATCGACATGCGCGTCACGGCGGAGCAGGTGCCGCCGCAGGACGTCATCACCCGGGACAACGTCTCCATCAAGGTGAACGCGGTCATCTACTTCCGCGTGCTCCAGGCGGACCGGGCCTTCCTGCAGGTGACCGACTTCCTCTTCGCGACGAGCCAGTTCGCCCAGACCACGCTCCGGTCCGTGCTCGGCCAGGTGGACCTCGACGACCTGCTCAGCCAGCGGGACAAGATCAACGTCCGGCTCCAGGAGATCATCGACCGCCACACCGAGCCGTGGGGCGTGAAGGTGACCGCCGTCGAGGTGAAGCAGGTGGACCTGCCGGAGGAGATGCGCCGGGCCATGGCCGCCCAGGCCGAGGCGGAGCGCACGCGGCGGTCGAAGGTGATCGCGGCCGAGGGCGAGCTCCAGGCCGCCGAGAAGCTCACCCAGGCGGCGGTCATCATCGCCACCTCCCCGGGCGCCCTCCAGCTCCGCTACCTCCAGTCGCTGGTCGAGATCTCGGCCGAGAAGAACTCGACGATCATCTTCCCGCTGCCGATGGAGATCATGAAGGGGTTCATGAAATAGGCGGAGGGCCCGTCCGTAGGGGATCCCGCGCCCAACTCGCGCGGAGGGGCCCATGCGAACCGCCGCCGTCGCCGCCTTCACGTTCGCCCTGCTGCACGGGACCGCCCACGCCCACCCCGGAGACTGGGGAGCCGTCCGCGGGAACGGGCAGAAGACCACGGAGATCCGGGAGGTTCCGGACTTCGACGCCGTGGCGCTCCAGGGCGCCATCGACGCGAGGGTGAAGGTCGGAGGGGCGAGGACCGTCGCCGTCACCATCGACGCGAACCTGCAGCCGCACGTCCGGATCTTCGTGGAGGACGGCCGGCTCGTGGTCCGGACCGAGGGCGAGATCGACTGGCGGGGCGAGGCCCGGGTGGAGATCTCGGTGCCGGCGCTCCGCGACCTCTCCACCTCGGGGTCCGGCGACGCGTCGATCGAGGGCGGGGAGGGCGACCTCGCGCTCGCCACCTCCGGCTCGGGCGACCTTCTCTGGCACGGCCGGGCCGGAAGGCTTGCGGTCTCGACCTCCGGCTCGGGGGACGCGGTCCTCTCCGGACGGGTGCAGACGCTCGAGGCGAGCACCTCCGGCTCGGGGGATCTGCGGGCGCGGGACCTCTCCGCCCGGGACGCGTCCATCCGGACCTCCGGCTCGGGCGACGTCGACGTGACGCTCGCGGGCGGGAGCCTGCGCGCCGCCACCTCGGGCTCGGGCGACGTGACCTGGGGGGGCGAGGGGTCCCTGGCCGCGGCCGCCGCCTCGGGGAGCGGCCGCATCCGGCGGCGGTGAGCGCCCGATCGGCCCGGCGCGCCGCTCATTGGGATATCATCGTCCGGTGCGCTCGGTGGCGGACGAGATCCGGGACGAAGGGCGGCGCCGCGAGCGAGCGCTCTCGCCCGCGGAACGGATCGAGCTCGCCCTCCGCCTCGGCGAGGAGGACGTCGAGATGTACCGCACCGCGAACGGCGTGACGCGGGAGGAGGCGCGGCTCAGGCTGCGCCGCCAGCGCCAGGTCGGGCGGCGACCCTCCCGCTGCGCGGGTGTCTAGCCATGCTCGACCTGCTCGCGGAGGTCGTCCGGGCCCTGAACGCGCGGCGAGTCCCCCACGCCCTGATCGGGGCCGGGGCGATGGCCGTGCACGGGGTGGCGCGCTCGACGCAGGACCTCGATCTGCTGACGAGCGATCCGGCCGTGCTGGCCCCCTCCTTCTGGATCGAGCTGGGTGGCCGCGGCGCCTCGGTCGATCCGAGGCGGGGAGACGACGAGGATCCGCTCGCCGGCGTGGTCCGGATCGAGTCGCCGGGGCAGCGCGCCGTCGACGTGGTGGTCGGAAAGCGGCCCTGGACGGGTGACGTGCTCGCCCGGGCCCGGCCGGCATCGGCCGGCGGCGTGGTGGTTCCGGTGGCGCAGGCGGCCGATCTGGTCCTGCTCAAGCTCTTCGCTGGCGGGCCCCAGGACGCCTGGGACGCGGAGCAGCTCCTCGCGGCGGGAGATCGCGAAGTGATCGCCGCGCGGGTCGAGGAGCGGCTGGCGGATCTCCCTGCCGAGTCTTCGGCGATGTGGCGCAGGGTCCGAGGGGGAGGGGGCGGATAGCCTCGCCTCTCGGCGCTCCACGCGACCCCCGCGTGGACGGGGCAAGTTGTCCGTTCGCACGGAGGCCGAAGGGGGGGTATATCTCTCGGGCGCCGCCCCGTTCGGGCGGCCCAACCGACGAGGTCTCCATGGCCGGACGTGAAGTCGTGATCGTGGGGGCGGCGCGCACGCCCATCGGCTCCTTCCTCGGCTCGCTCGCGGCGGTGCCGGCGCCGCGGCTCGGGGCCGTGGCCATCCGGGCGGCGCTCGAGCGGGCGGGGGTCCCTCCGGACGCCGTGGACGAGGTGGTGATGGGCAACGTCCTGCAGGCGGGCGTCGGGCAGGCACCCGCGCGCCAGGCGGCGATCTTCGCCGGTCTCCCGGAGAAGACGCCCTGCTGGACCATGAACAAGGTCTGCGGCTCCGGCCTCAAGGCGGTCATCTCCGGCGCCCAGGCCATCGCCCTGGGCGACGCGGAGGTGGTGGTGGCCGGCGGCATGGAGTCGATGTCGAGCGTGCCCTACTACGACCGCGCCGCCCGGACCGGCGCGCGCATGGGCAACGTCGAGCTGGTGGACGGGATGATCCACGACGGCCTGTGGGACGTGTACGGCCAGCAGCACATGGGCATGTGCGCCGAGCACTGCGCCACCACCCAGGACATCCCCCGCGCCGTGCAGGACGAGTACGCCGTCGAGTCCACCCGCCGGGCGGTGGAGGCCTGGAAGTCCGGCGCCTTCAAGGCGGAGATCGTCCCGGTCGAGATCGAGGGGAAGAAGGGCGAGAAGACCACCGTGGCCGAGGACGACGGGCCCAGGGCGGCCAGGCCCGAGAAGATCCCGACCCTGCGGCCGGTCTTCAAGAAGGACGGGACGGTCACGGCGGCCAACGCCTCCTCCATCAACGACGGCGGCGCGGCGGTGGTGCTCATGAGCGCGGAGCGGGCCGCCCGCGAGGGCCGCCCGGTGCTGGGCCGGATCCGCGCCTGGGGCGGCGCCGCCCGCGCCCCCGTCGAGTTCACCATCGCGCCGGCCGACGCCGTCCGCGTCACGCTGGGCAAGGCCGGGCTCTCCACGAAGGACGTGGACCTCTGGGAGATCAACGAGGCCTTCGCGGTCGTCTCGGTCGCGAACAACCGCCTGCTGGGCCTCGACGGCAAGAGCGTGAACGTGCGCGGCGGGGCGGTGGTGCTGGGCCACCCCATCGGCGCGAGCGGGGCCCGCATCCTGGTGACCCTGCTCCACGCCATGAAGGACATGGGCCGGAAGCGCGGCCTCGCCTCGCTCTGCATCGGAGGCGGCGAGGCGGTGGCCATGATCGTGGAGCGGTAGGGAGGCCCCGTGAACAAGCTCGTCGAGTCGGCGGACCGGGCGGTGGCCGACATCCCGGACGGCGCCACCATCCTGGTGGGCGGCTTCGGCCTCTGCGGGAACCCGGAGAACCTGATCCTGGCCCTGCACCGCCGCAAGGTGAAGGACCTCGTCCTGGTCTCGAACAACTGCGGCACCACCGAGCAGGGGCTGGGCGTGCTCCTGCAGGCGCGCCAGGTCCGCAAGATCGTCGCCTCCTACGTGGGCGAGAACAAGGAGTTCGAGCGCCAGTTCCTCTCCGGCGAGCTGGAGGTGGATCTCGTGCCCCAGGGCACCCTGGCCGAGCGGGTCCGGGCGGGCGGCGCCGGCATCGGCGGCTTCTACACGCCCACCGGGGTCGGGACCCAGGTGGCGGAGGGGAAGGAGACGCGCGTCATCGCCGGGCGCGAGTACCTGCTCGAGATGCCGCTCCGGGCCGACTTCGCGCTGGTGCACGCCTGGAAGGCGGATCCCTGGGGCAACCTGGTCTTCCGCCGGGCGGCGCGGAACTTCAACCCGGTGATGGCCACCGCCGCCAACGTGACCATCGCCGAGGCCGAGGAGGTCGTGCCGGTGGGGACCTTCGACCCCGACCAGGTGCACCTGCCCGGCATCTACGTGAAGCGGGTCGTGAAGGGCGAGAGGTACGAGAAGTGGATCGAGCGGCGCACGGTCCGCTCGCGGAAGGGAGGGGCGTAGCGATGCCGCTCGAGCGCGAGCAGATCGCCAGGCGCGTCGCGCGGGAGCTGCGCGACGGCTTCCACGTCAACCTGGGCATCGGGATGCCCACCCTGGTCTCGAACTACGTGCCGCCCGGGATCGAGGTGGTGCTCCAGTCCGAGAACGGGATCCTGGGGGTCGGACCGTACCCCCTCGAGGGCGAGGAGGACCCGGACCTGATCAACGCCGGCAAGGAGACCGTGACGGTGCTGCCCGGGGCGTCCTTCTTCTCCTCGGCCGACTCATTCGCCATGATCCGCGGCGGGCACATCGACCTCGCCATCCTGGGCGCGCTGGAGGTCTCCGAGCGCGGGGACCTGGCCAACTGGCTCGTGCCCGGCAAGATGGTGAAGGGCATGGGCGGAGGGATGGACCTGGTGGCCGGGGCGAGGCGGGTGGTGGTCATGATGGAGCACGCCACGAAGGACGGCCGGCCCAAGATCCTGCGGCAGTGCTCGCTGCCGCTCACCGGCAAGCGGTGCGTGGCGGCCGTGTGCACCGACCGGGCCTGGATCGACGTCACCCCGGACGGCCTGGTGCTCCGGGAGCTGGCGCCGGGCGAGACGGCCGAGTCGGTGCAGAGGCTGACCGAGCCGAAGCTGATCGTGTCGCCGCGGCTCGGCGCCATGGACGCCTAGCCGTGGGCCCGCTCTTCACGCTCCTCACCGACTTCGGCGAGGGCTCGGGATACCCGGCGCAGATGAAGGGGGTCCTGCTCACGGCCGCGCCCGACGCGCGGATCGTGGACCTCTCCCACGGCGTGCCGGCCTTCGACGTGCTGGCCGGCGCGCTGCTCCTCGAGGCCTGCGTGCCCTGGTTCCCCGCCGACGCCATCCACCTGGCGGTGGTGGACCCGGGGGTGGGGACCTCGCGCCGCGCCCTGTGCGTCGTCGACGCGGAGGGGCGGCGGCTGCTCGGCCCGGACAACGGGCTCCTCACGCCCTTCCTCGGCCCCGGGGCGCGCGCCCGCGCCCTCGACGCGCCGGGCGTCCTGCCCGACCCGCGCAGCGCCACCTTCCACGGCCGCGACCTCTTCGCGCCGGCCGCGGCCTGGCTCGCCCGGGGCGGCGATCCGTCCGGGCTCGGCGGCACGGTGGAGGACCCGGTCCGCCTGCGCTGGCCGGAGGCGTCGGTGGGGGACGGGGAGGTGGAGGGCGAGGTGTTGACGGCCGACGGCTTCGGGAACCTCGTCACCTCCATCCGCGAGCGCGACGTGGCCGCGGCGGGGAGCGGCCCGGTGCGCGGCGTCTTCGTGGCCGGCCGGCCGGTCCGCTGGGTGCGGACCTTCGGGGAGGGCGCGCCGGGCGAGCTCCTGGCCATGTTCGGGAGCGGGGGAAGGGTCGAGATCGCGGTCCGGGAGGGGAGCGCCTCGGCAGGCCTCGGGCGCGTCCGCGGGCTCAAGGTGCGCGTGTCGCTCCGCGGCTGAAGGGGGGGCCCGCCTGGCGGGAGCCCGTCGCGAGGCGCGGGATGCCGCCGCGGCTCACGGTCCGTCACGGGTCGGCTGCGCGGAGACGCGGTGCGGGTCCACGGGCCCCGCGGGGGAGGCGTTCCCCTCGGCGCTCCGCGGCTCCCCCGTCGCCGTACCGTCGCCGCTCCCGTCCGCTCCCCCCGGCATCGACGCCCTGCCAGCACGCGCCGGTCCGATCCCCGGCCATAGAAGCCCTCCCGCGCTCGAACGCTCCGCGCCTCGGGCAACGCCCCCCGCGGGGTCCTGTCCCGCCGGCGGCTTTCGCGCCCCGGCGAGCAAGCGCGCGGGCCCGGGCTCGTCCGCGCCGCGTCGGAGGACGGCCGTGGGGAGAGCCTACCGTGAGACCCGACGAACGATCGGCCGCCGCACGCAGGCCGCGTGCGCCGCAGCGGGGCTCGGGCCATGTGGTCTCCGCTGTGAGAGGGGCCGGCCGCTTGGCCCCGCCGGAGCCGCCTGCTAGAGTCCCATCCGGATGGCGGGTGACAACAAGCGAAGGGCGACCCGGCTCCACCACGAGATCCCCGTCGCCTACCGGAGCGTGGGGAGCTTCCTCACCGACTGGGCCACCAACATCAGCCAGGGCGGGCTCTTCATCAACACCCGCAAGCCGCTGGCGGTCGGCACCGCGGTGAAGATCATCATCCAGCTCCCCGGCGCCGCCTTCCCCTACGAGATGGCCGGGCGGGTGACGCGGGTCACCCAGTACGACAACCACGCGAACATGGTCCCGGGGATGGGGATCGAGTTCACCGACGTGGACGACGCCAAGCGGCGCGACATCGAGGCCTTCGTGGAGCGCCTGCGCCGGCAGCTCGAGCAGACGTGATCGCCGCGGACGGCGCTCCGCGCGTGCGGATCACCGTCGAGATCGAGGACCTCGCGCCCGGCGGCGAGGGCCTGGGGCGCGCGGGCGACCGGCCGGTCTTCGTCCCGTTCGCGGGCCCGGGCGACGTGGTGGAGGCCGAGGCGACCGCCGGCCCGGGTCCCCTCCACGCCACGCCGCTGCGCCTCCTGCGGCCCGGGCCCGGCCGCATCGAGCCCCCCTGCCCGCACTTCGGTCCCTGGGGCCGGGGAGACGCCTGCGGCGGGTGCGAGTGGCAGCACGTCCCCTCCGGGCGGCAGCTCGAGGCGAAGGCCCGCGCGCTGCGCGAGTCGCTGCGGCGGATCGGGCGGCTCGAGCCGGGGACGTACCGGGAGCTCCCGCCCCTGGCGAGCCCGAGCCCGTATCGCTACCGGAGCCGGGCCAAGCTCCACCTCGACCGCGCCGGCGGGGCGCTCGCCTACTTCCGCCGGAGGTCGCACGAGCCGGTCCGCCCCGAGTCCTGCGCGCTGCTCGCGCCCGGGCTCGACGCGCTCCGAGCGGCCATGGCGCCCGCGCTCGCCCGGGTGGGGCTCGCGCCCCGGGAGGTGGCCCTGGAGTGGTCGGACCGGGAGGGGAGGGGGAGCGCCCTGCTCGTCTTCCGCGAGATCGGACCCGGGGTCCGGGCCCGCGCCGACGCGCTGCTCGCCGCCCTGCCGGCGCTCGCCGGCGTCGTGCTCGGGGCGGAGGGCGCGCCCCCCGTGGTCGTCGGGGAGCCGGTGCTGCACCACGACCGCGTCCCGGGCCGGCCGGAGGCGGGCCTGCAGCTCTCCCGGCCGGACGTGTTCCAGCAGGCGAACCGCGGCGCGAACGCCCTGCTGGTCGAGGCCGCCCTGGCGCTGCTCGAGCCGGAAGGGGAGGACGTGCTGGAGCTCTTCTGCGGCTCGGGGAACTTCACCGGCCCGCTCGCGGACCTGGCCCGGACGGTCTCGGCCGTCGAGGCGCAGGGGCCGGCGCTCGATCTCGCCCGCGCGGAGCTGGCCGGCGCCCGCGGGGTGCGGTTCTTCGCCGGGGACGCGCTGGCGCTGGCGCGGGCCTTCGCCCGGGAAGGGCGGAGGTTCGGGGCGGCGCTGCTCGACCCGCCGCGGGAGGGGGCGAAGGGGATCGGGCCCGTGCTGCGCGACCTGGGCGTCCGGCGCGCGGTCTACGTCTCCTGCGATCCGGCCACCCTGGCGCGCGACCTGCGCGGCTGCGTCGAGGCCGGGTACCGCCTCGACTCGATCCAGGCGGTGGACATGTTCCCGCAGACGCACCACGTGGAGGGGGTGGCGTGCGTGGTGCGGGAGGACATTCACCCACAGTGTCCCACCTCCCCCGCGCGGGGGGAGGATTGACGCCTGTCCCCCTACCCTGGGACAATTCACGGCGAGTCCCAACCCTGGAGGGACCATGAGCGGCGCGCTCACCTTCGTGTGCGACCGCTGCGGCGCCCTGGGCCGCGCCGCAGCGGCCGGACGTGCCCGATGCGGCGCATGCGGGCGGATCACCGTGGTCGAGGCCCCGTTCGAGCCCGGGAGCTCCGACGCGGACGCGCGGGCCTCGGCCGGCCCGCGCCTCCCGCCGCTCGCCCCGCCCTCGGGGCCGGATCGGTTCGAGCGGAGCGAGATCCATCCGGAGGATCTCCCGCCGCCCGAGGGCGGCTACGAGGACCTGGTCCTGGACGACGACGGGCCCGCCGCCGCGCTGCCCGCTGCAGCGCCGCCGGCGCCGCTCCCCGAGACGAGCGCCTTCGCCGCGCTGCCCCTCGCGCCGCGCCCGGAGCCGGCG
>DATIUR010000156.1:0-2062 GCA_035466675.1 Anaeromyxobacteraceae bacterium
AGACCTTCCCCACCCTCGCCGCGATCTGCGTGGCGCGCACCGGGCCGATGCGCCGGGCCAGCAGGCCGCGCAGGACGCGCCCGCCGTCCATGGGGAAGGCAGGGAGGAGGTTGAAGACGGCCAGGAAGACGTTCATCTGGCCCAGCGAGAAGGCGGCGAAGGCGATCCCGGGGTGGCTGGCCGGGTCGAGGGCGGCGTGGGCGGCCAGCGCCCCGCCCTCGCCCGTCCAGGGTACCTAGGGACGGCGGCGCGGGGGCGCGGCCTTGCGGGGCGCGCGGGGCCAGCCGAAGTCGCGGAGCGACACGCGGCCGCGCCCGTCGAAGCGGACGCCCTCCCGCTCGAGCAGGTCGCGCTGCGCCGCCGCCCCGACCGGATCGAGGATGGACACTTCGGCCAGGCCGCGCGGTCCGGCGCCGAGCACGCGCTGCCAGGGGACGCGGTGCGCGGCGCCCCGGAGGGCCGCGAGCGCGTGTCCCACCTGGCGTGCGCCGTGCGGGCGGCCGGCGAGGACGGCGACCACCCCGTAGGTGGTCACCCGGCCGCGCGGGACGCGGCGAACCACCTGGTAGATGGCGGACCAGCCCTCGGGGAGCGGCATCGCCCGAGCCTAGCGCGCCCGGCAGGGGCCCGGCCCCGCCCCGGGAGGGGACGCGAGACGGCCCGGCTCCGGGCTAAAGGCTTCTGGCTCCGGCAGAAGACGGGTGCTTCGGACGCTCTTGCCGTAGCCTGTAGCCCGTAGCCTGTGGCCCGTCGCCCCTGGAGGTCCCCGATGCGGAACGGCCCGTTCGCCCTCGCCGCCGCGGCGCTCCTCGCCTGCGCCGAGGCGCAGCCCTGCCCGAGCCCGCTCGAGGTGTGCAACGGCGTCTGCGTGGACACGGGCCAGGACGTGGACCACTGCGGCGCGTGCGGGTCCGCGTGCGGGTTCGGCGAGTTCTGCCAGGGCGGGGGCTGCCAGCCGATCACGCAGGCGCCGTGCGACACGCGGGCCGGGGGCGCGTTCGTGCTCCTCGCCACCTGCGGACAGTCGGTGAAGGCCTGGATCTCCGATCCGGACTTCATCGCCGCGGCGACGGCGCTGGTCGGCAGCGGCCTCGGCGCCTATCCGGTCCTCGACGTCCGCGACGGCACAGATTGCGATGGACAGTGGACCTGGCACGTCGATCCCGCCACGGCGCGCTTCGCGGCCGCCGCCCAGGTGAACTGCGCCGCCTGCCCGGGCGGCATCGAGGCGGCCAAGGCCGGCTGGATCGGACGCGCCTGGTGCCCGGGCTCGGGGCCCGACCCGGTGGCGTTCCTGCTGGTGGAGAGCCGCCCCTGAGGGTGGCGCGGCGCGCGCCCCCCGTTTCCGGTTGCGGTCGGCGGCGACGTGCGTGACATTGCCGCGCATGAGAACGACCGCTCTCGCCGCCGCGCTCGCCCTGACCGGGTGCGGCATCCAGTCGATCCCCCAGGCGGAGAACGCCGTGCAGGCCGCCTGGGCCGAGGTGGAGAACCAGTACCAGCGCCGCGCCGACCTGGTCCCGAACCTGGTCGAGACCGTGAAGGGCTACGCCGCCCACGAGCGGGAGACGCTCGAGGCGGTGGTGAACGCGCGCGCCAACGCCACCTCGGTCCAGCTCAAGGTGGACCAGCTCACCCCCGAGAACCTGGAGCGGTTCGAGCGGGCCCAGGGCGAGCTGCGCAGCGCGCTCGGCCGCCTCCTGGCGGTGGCGGAGAACTACCCCCAGCTCAAGGCCAGCGAGAACTTTCGCGATCTGCAGGCGCAGCTCGAGGGAACCGAGAACCGGATCGGGATCGCCCGCCGGCGCTACATCGAGTCGGTGCAGGCGTTCAACGACCTCGTCAACGTCCCGCCCACCAGCTGGACCAACTCGCTCTTCTACCGCAAGCCGCCCAAGGCCCAGTTCACGGCCACCACCCCCGGCGCCGAGAAGGCGCCGCAGGTGAAGTTCTGACGGCTGCGGTGCGGACCCCGCTCGCCTCGCTCCTCTGGCTCGCGCCCGCCGCGGCGGCGGCGCTCCTGCCCGTCCCGCCGCTCGGCGGCCCGGTGGTGGACCAGGCC
>DATIUR010000157.1:0-1735 GCA_035466675.1 Anaeromyxobacteraceae bacterium
GATCTCGAGCTTCTTCTTGAGCGTCTCGGGCGTGTCGAGCGTCTTGAAGTGCGACTCCGTCACCTGTCCGGTGGCCAGGTTCCGCGCGGTGATGTCCAGGATCCCCTCCCCGCCCAGCGCGAACTCGACGGCGATCTTGACGCTCCCGCGCGGCCCCGGAGGGAGGTTCGGGACGCGGACCGTCCCCAGGTACTCGCACTCGGCGACCTGGTGCGAGTCGCCCTGGAACACCTGCAGCTCGAGGTCCGCCTGGCCGTCGCGCGTGGTGGCGAGCTCGTACGACTTCTTGGCCGGGAGCTTGGTGTTCCTGGGGAGCACCGGGGCCATCCGGCCGCCGGGCAGGCCGACGCCGACGCCCATGGCCAGCACGTCGATGAGCACCACCGAGTCGATGCGGCTGGCCGAGTCCGCCAGCAGCGCCGCCCCGATGGCGACCGCCTCGTCCGGGTGGACGCTCTTGTTCGGCTCGCGCCCGAAGGTCTCCCGGATCCGTCTCCACACGAGCGGCATCCGGCTCTGCCCGCCCACCAGGAGCACCTCGTCGACGTCGGTCGGGCCGAGGCCGCGGGCGGAGAGGACCTCCTGGCACACCTCGATGGTGCGCTCCACGATCTGCGCGGTGAGCGCCTCGAACTCCGCGCGGGTGACCTCCACCCGGAGGTCCACGTCCTTGCCCTCCGGCGAGCGGCACAGGTACGGCACGTGCGCCACCGCGCTCTCCCGCGAGGAGAGCGCCACCTTCGTCTCCTCGGCGGCGTCGCGGAGGCGCTGCCAGACCACCCGGTCGGCGGGCGGGGCGAACCCGTTCTGCTCCAGGAAGGCGTAGGCGAGGTGGTCCATCAGCTGGCCGTCGAAGTCCACTCCCCCCAGGAAGGTGTCGCCGCCGGTGGAGACGACCTCGTAGACGTCTCCCTGGATCTCGAGCACGGAGGCGTCGAAGGTGCCGCCGCCCAGGTCGTACACCAGCACCCGCTTGTCGAGGCCGCGCCCGTATCCGAAGGCGAGGGCCGCGGCGGTCGGCTCGTTCACGATCCGTTCCACCTCGAGCCCGGCCAGCCGGCCCGCCTCGCGCACGGCGTTGCGCTGGTGGTCGTTGTAGTAGGCGGGCACGGTCACCACCGCGCGCGTGACCGTGTCCCCCAGGGCCTGGCTGGCGGTGTCGCGCATCTCCTTCAGGATGAGGGCCGAGACTTGCTGCAGGGAGAAGTCCCGTCCGGCGAAGCGGACGGCGGCCTCCCCGCCCTCGCCCGGGACGATCTCGTAGTGGAACCGGTCCCGGCAGGCCTGCACGGTGGGGCTCGCGAAGGGGCGTCCCACCAGCCGCTTCGACCCGTAGACGGTGTTTCGCGGGTTCACCACCATCTGGGCCTTGGCCGGGTGGCCGACCAGGAGGCGCCCCTGCGCGTCGAACGCCACCACCGACGGGAGGGTGCGGTGCCCCTGGCGGGAGGCCAGCACCTCGGCGCGGCCTCCGTTCGCGACCGCCACGCAGGAGTTGGTCGTCCCGAGGTCGATCCCCACCACCCGCCCCTTGGCCCGAGCGGCCGGTGCGCCCCCCGGCGGCCCCGCGGCGGGGCGCGGAGCGGCTCCCGCGCCAGCGGGATGGAGGCCGGACGGGGAAGGGGCGGCCGCCGGGTGGGCCGCGGGCTGCGCCGGACGGCCCGCCGCCGGCGCGGCAGGCTCGGGGGCACGCGTCTCCTCCTCCACGTCGAAGTCCAGGTCCTCGACCTCGACC
>DATIUR010000158.1:0-5215 GCA_035466675.1 Anaeromyxobacteraceae bacterium
CGCCCGGCGCCGGCGCATCCGCCCGCGGGGGCCCCTCCCCCCGCGGCGCGGGCGCGCCCGGCGAGCCCTCCCGGGCGCCGCGGTCGGGCGCCGGTACGGGCGGGAGCGGCACATCCTCGCGCGGCGGCAGCCGTTCCCGGACGCGCCGCGGCGGAGGCTCCGGGGCGGGCTCCTCGGGCTGCTCGTTCTCGTCCACCAGGGTGGGGGCACGGACCTGGGCCCGGGCGGGCGGTGCGTGGAGCCCGAGCAGCAGCGCGAGGATGATGCTCGTCGGCCGGGTCGACACGCGAGAACGGATGCTAGCACGGGCCCGTCCGCGCTAAGAAGGGAGCGCATGTCCCGCGACTCCGAAGCCATCGAGCGGCTCCTCGGCATCATGTCCCGCCTCCGCGGGCCGGGTGGGTGTCCGTGGGACCGCGAGCAGACCCTGCGCACGCTGCGCCCCTACGTCCTCGAGGAGACCTACGAGGTGCTCGAGGCGATCGACGCGGGGGACCCGCGGGCCCACGCGGAGGAGCTGGGCGACCTCCTCCTCCAGATCGTCTTCCAGGCGCAGATCGCGAGCGAGGAGGGCCGCTTCGGGTTCGCCGACGTGGCCGAGGCCATCTCGAACAAGCTCGTCTCCCGCCACCCGCACGTCTTCGGGAACGCCGAGGTCCGGGATGCCGAGGGCGTGCTCAAGCAGTGGGCCGCGCTCAAGCGCGAGGAGAACCGGCGGAAGGGCGGCGGGCAGAGCATCCTCGAGGGCGTGCCCCGGGAGATGCCGGCGCTGGCCCGGGCCGACCGGCTCACCGAGAAGGCGAGCCGGATCGGCTTCGACTGGCCGGACGCGTCCGGCGCCAGGGCCAAGGTGGCCGAGGAGATGGCCGAGCTCGACGCCGCCGTCTCCGGAGGCGACCGGGCGGCGATCGAGCACGAACTGGGCGACGCGCTCTTCGCGCTCGCCAATCTGGCCCGCAAGCTCGGCGTTCCTCCCGAGGAGGCGCTCCGGGGCGCCGTCGCCCGCTTCGTGGAGCGGTTCGAGCACGTCGAGCGGGAACTGACGCGCCGCGGTATCCCACACGGCGAGGCCACGCTTACCCAGATGGACGAGCTCTGGAACGAGGCAAAGTCCCTGGAGGCCTCCGCCCGGAATCCCGGCGGAGCCCCTCCCGAGGGTGCGCCGTAAGGGCCATCTTCGAAGACCCTTGGGGAAAGTCCGTGGAAAAGTCTGTGGGCATGGCCCGCTGCCCCCTGGAATTCGGCTCCGTGCGACCCGAGAAGCCACCCCACCCGTTTGGTAATATTGAATAAAATCATATGGATGCCGTGCTTGGAGCCCCGGAGCGGATCCGCGAACGGGCATCCCACCGGAAGGGGCTGCGACGCCTCGCTCCCACGGTGGATAACTCGCCTTGGCGCGCGGATTGCCGGACCGCGCGCGAAGCGGCTTTCGTGGTGACGTGCACGCCGGACCGGCCCGCCACGCGGGGCCGCCGAGTGGCTGCGCGGCGGACCCGCTCCGCTCTAGGGCCGGCGGCGCACGAGGCATTCCCGAGACGGAGGTGCAGGGCGCCGGCGCACCGGGCGGCGGCCGGCCGCCCCTTGACGCGGCGCGCTCCCGGCGGTAATTAGCGCGCCCTCGATCACGCGACGGAGAGATCTCCCTTGGCGAATACCCGCTCGGCCGAGAAGCGCAACCGGCAGGCGCAGCAGCGGCGCCTGCGCAACTCCGCTGTCCGCACCCGCGTCAAGACCGCGGTGAAGAGGTTCCGCGACGCCATCGCGGCCGGAGACCTCGCCGCCGCGAAGACGGCGTTCCAGGGCGCCTCCCGCGCCCTCGACAGCGCCGCCTCGAAGGGCGTGGTCCACCGCAACGCCGCCTCGCGCCGCATCTCGCGGCTGGCCCGGGCGGTCGCGCACGCCGCGCCGGCGAAGTAGGCCGGCGTTCAGCGCCCGAGCTCGGCCACGAGGTCCCGCGCCGCCTCGTCGGCGAGCCGCCGCAGCGCGAGGGCCCGCCGCCCCTCCGTCTCGAGCGCGTCCACGCCGGCGAGGTAGTCGGTCTCGCGGCGGAGCGTGCGCTCCGGCCCCGGCGCTCCGGCCACGGCGAGTCGCGCCCGGACCTCGATCGCGATCCGCCAGGTGACGGCGCCGGGCGTGGAGGGCACCGGCTCCGTGGCGCGGACCTCTCCGGTCAGGACCGCGCCGCCCTCTCCCTCGGCACCCCGCCGGGCCAGCTCCCGCCGGAGCGCGGCCGCCACGGCGGCGCCCAGCTCCGGCTCGGTGGAGAGGTTCTCGAAGGGGCGGACCGCCACGCGGTCCACGCCGGCGGGGAGATCGGCGCGGGCCGTGAACCGGTATCCGCAGGCACCGGCGAGGAGCGCCGCCGCGGCCGCGGCGGCCCGGCGGCCCGGGGTCCCGGTCGAGAGCACCGCCCTACCCCACCACGAAGTTGATGAGCCGCTTCGGCACGAACACCACCTTGCGGATCGTCCTCCCCGAGAGGTGGGCCCTCACGCGCTCCTCCGCCTCCGCCAGCGCGCGCACCTCGGCCTCGCCGGCGCCGACCGGCGCCAGGACCTCTCCGCGCAGCTTCCCGTTCACCTGCACCGCGATGCCGACCGTGTCGGCCGCGACGAGTGCGGGGTCGAAGGACGGCCACGCCTCGTCGGCGAGCAGCCGATCCCGCACCGCCGGGCCCATCACCTCGTGCCACAGCTCCTCGGCCGCGTGGGGGGCGAAGGGCGAGAGGAGCGTGGCGAGGGCGAGGAGCGCCTCCCGCACCGCGGCCCGGTCGGCGTCGCCCTTCGGCTCGCAGGCGTAGAGGGCGTTCACGAGCTCCATCAGGGCGGCGATGCCGGTGTTGAACTTCAGCTCGCCCTCCAGCCCCTCCGTCACCTTCTTGATGGTCCGGTGCGTCCTGCGCCGCAGCTCCAGGAAGTCGCCCTGGACCTGCGAGAGGGCGGCCCCGGGCGCCCCGAAGCACTCCTGCCGCGCGTGGTAGATGCGCCAGACCCGGCCCAGGAACCGGAACAGGCCGTCCACCTGCTCGTCCGACCAGTCGATGTCCTTCTCGGGCGGGGCGGCGAACAGGATGAAGAGGCGAAGGGTGTCGGCGCCGTACCTGTCCACCATGGGGCCGGGCGTGACCACGTTCCCCCAGCGCTTCGACATCTTGCGGCCGTCGGGCCCGTTCACGATGCCCTGCGTGACGAGGCGGGTGGCGGGCTCGTCCTCGTGGACGAGGCCCAGCTCGCGCATCACCCGGTGCCAGAACCGGAAGTAGAGCAGGTGCATCACCGCGTGCTCGGGCCCGCCCACGTAGACGTCCACCGGGAGCCAGCGCCTCGCCATCTCCGGGTCGAGCGGACGGGTGTCGTCCTTCGGGGAGAGGTAGCGGGCGTGGTACCAGGACGAGTCGACGAAGGTGTCCATGGTCTCGACCTCCCGGCGCGCGGGCTTCCTGCAGCGCGGGCAGGTCGTGTGCACGAACTCGGGGACCTTGGCGAGGGGCGGCTCGCCGGTGCCGGTGATGATGGCCTTCTCCGGCAGGACCACGGGCAGGTCCTTCTCCGGGACGGGCACGATGCCGTCCTTCTCGCAGTAGACGACCGGGATGGGCGTGCCCCAGTAGCGCTGGCGCGAGAAGCCCCAGTCGCGCAGGTGCCAGCGGATCTCCTCCTTGCCGAAGCCCTTCGACGCGGCGTGGGCGCCCATCCGGCGGCGGGCCTCGGCGGATCCGAGGCCGCTGAACGGCCCGGAGCCCTCCAGGACGCCGTCCTCGGTGTAGGCCTTCTCCAGATCCCCACCCGCCGGCAGGCGCTGCCCTTGCGCCGGCTGGATCACCACGCGGACGGGGAGCCCGTACTTGCGGGCGAACTCGAGATCGCGCTGGTCGTGCGCCGGCACGCTCATCACGGCGCCGGTGCCGTACCCGGCCAGGACGAAGTTCGCGATCCAGACCGGCACCTTCTCCCCGGTGAACGGGTTCACCGCGTGTGCGCCGGTGAAGACGCCTTCCTTGGGCGCGTTCTCGCCGGTGCGCGCGAGCACGTCGGTCGTCCGCATGCGTTCCACGAAGGCGCGCACCTCGGCCAGGCGGTCCGGGGCGGTGACCCGCTCCACCAGCGGGTGCTCCGGCGCCAGGACCGCGTAGGTGCAGCCGAAGATGGTGTCGATGCGGGTGGTGAAGACGCGGATGGGATCCTGTCCCGGGACGGCGAAGTCCACGTCCGCGCCGTCGCTCCGGCCGATCCAGTTCCGCTGCATGGTGGTGATCCGCTCGGGCCACTGCCCGAGCCGGTCGAGCCCGTCGAGCAGGCTCTGGGCGTACGCGGTGATCCGGAAGGCCCACTCCGGGATGACCTTCTCGACCACGGGCGACTCGCACCGCTCGCAGCGGTTGTCGTCCACCACCTGCTCGTTGGCGATGACCGTCTGGCAGCCGGTGCACCAGTTGGCCTTCCCCTGGCGCCGGTAGACCAGCCCCTTCTCGAGCATCTTCAGGAAGAACCACTGGTTCCACCGGTAGTACTCGGGGTCGCAGGTGGCGATCTCGCGGTCCCAGTCGAAGCTGAAGCCGAGCCGCTTCAGCTCGGCGCGGAAGGCGACGATGTTCTCCCGCGTCCGCTCGGCCGGGTGGCGGCCGTCCTTGATGGCGGCGTTCTCCGCGGGCAGGCCCAGGGCGTCGAAGCCGATGGGGTGGAGCAGGTCGTACCCGCGCATGCGCAGGTACCGCGCGATGGCGTCGCCGATGGTGTAGACGCGCCCGTGGCCCATGTGCATGGCGCCGGACGGGTACGGGAACATCTCGAGCACGTAGCGCTTCTCGGCGCCCGGGCGGCGGCCGGCCCGGAAGGCGCCCGCCTCCTCCCAGCGCTTCTGCCAGCGCGGCTCGATGGAACGGGGGTCGTATCGCTCGTTCATCGCCATGGGAACCGGGGATATTAACGGAGGTCGGGGGGGGAGTCCCAGGCTATATTCCCGGCCGTTCCCTCCGCCGGAGCCCCCGGACATGGTCCCTCCCGTCTACGTCGCCGACATCGCCGCCCACGAGGGGAAGGAGGTCACGCTCCACGGCTGGCTCCACGGGCGCAGCTCCAAGGGGAAGCTCCACTTCCTCCAGCTGCGCGACGGGACCGGGACCATCCAGTGCGTGGTCTTCAAGGGGAACGTGACGGCCGAGGCCTTCCACGAGGCGGACCACCTGCCCCAGGAGACCTCGCTCTCGGTCTCC
>DATIUR010000159.1:0-2366 GCA_035466675.1 Anaeromyxobacteraceae bacterium
AACCGACTCGTCCAGGACGAGGGTCTTGATGCGCGCCCGGGAGGCGTAGATGGCGGCGGCCAGGCCCGCGGGCCCGGCGCCGATGACGATGAGGTCGTACCGTTCGGCCATGATGCCTCGTTGGACCGGATCCGTCCGGAAAGGATTCTCGACGTCCGGCGGCTACGCCAGCATCGCCTCGACCTGGGCCTTGATGGCGGTCTTCTTGATCTCCTCCCCGGTCATCCGGTCGCCCACCTCCTGGCCTCCCTTGTAGAAGACGAGGGTGGGGCTGCCGGTGACGCCCAGGCGCGTCGCCAGCTCGCGGTTCGCCTGGCGGAAGATCTTGACGAAGCGCGCCCGGCCGGCGAACTGCTCCGCCACCGACTCGAACTTCGGGGCGAGCGCCTCGCAGGGCGGGCACTCCGTCGAGTAGAAGTCCAGGACCACCGGCTCCTTCGAGCCGAGGACCTCCGCCTCGTACTCCGCGGCTGCGATCTCCTTCACCTTCTCGCTCATCGCTTTCCTCTCCCTTCTTCGGGTGAAACGGGTCCCCCCGGGCGCGTGGCCCGCTCGCTTCTCGGGGCGTGTCCGGGGGGCCCTGCGGTCTTCTCAGTCGTGGCAGCCCGTGACCAGGCGCGACGACTTGGCACAGCACTGCGCGGTCGTCTCGGGCGCGCAGCAGCCCGGCTTCTTCGGCTTGGTGAGCAGCTTCACTCTTCGTCTCTCTTTCCGTCGCTCGCTACGACTTCAGGTGCTTCTCCAGCCTCCGCTGCAGCGCGCGCGCCGCGTCGCAGTCCTCGCAGGGCGCGGCGGGGCTCTTGGCCTTCACCTCGCAGGTTTCGAGGCAGTTCTGCAGCGACTGGACCAGGATCCGGACGTCCTTCGGGTCGAGGTCGAGGTGCACCGTCTTCGCGCTCATCGCTTCGTCCCTTTCACCGTGAGGGAGAGGACCGTCACGCCACCCTTCTCGTACGGCTCGCTCCGCTCCAGGATCTCCACCTCGCCGAAGCCTGCGCCGCGGATGGCGGCGAGGTAGTCCCCCTCGGGGATGGCCCCACCGTAGCACGCCGCCCAGGCGGCAGGGTCGGCCCGGACGTGGTCCGGCAGCTCCTCCTCGGCGATCACGTCCGAGACCACGAAGCGCCCGCCCGGCCGGAGCACGCGGTGGATCTCGCGGTAGACCGCGGCCTTGTCCGGGGCATGGTTGATGACGCAGTTCGAGACGATCACGTCGGCGCAGCCGTCCGGGAGCTCGAGCGGGACGAGATCCGACGCCACGAAGCACGCGTTCCGGAGGAACGGCGGCACGCTCCTGCGCGCCCGTGCCAGCATCTCCTCGGAGAGGTCCACGCCCACCGCCAGCCCGCCCGCGCCGACGCGGCCGGCGGCCCGGACCACGTCCTTCCCGCTGCCGCAGCCGAGGTCGACCAGCACCTCCCCCGGCGCCGGCTCCGCCAGGTCGAGCGCGCTCCCGCAGGAGAGCGTCCCGGGCGTGCAGCAGGCGAGCGCGTCGTACCGCGCGCTCACCGCCTGGCTCAGGGCCATCGGGCTCGGCAGGGTCTTCCGTCGGGTCTCGTGGGCCGTCGTGGTCGACATGCGGGGTCTGAGCCAGTCCGGCGGGTGGGGATTCGCGCGCCACCCCTTCCCGGGGGCGGAGAATGGCACGGGGCCGCGCCGCGCCGGCGTGGCCGCTGGCCGCAGCCCCGCCTCGGGCCCTCCGGACGAGCGGACCCGGGCGCCTCCTCGGGCGCGTTCCCGCGATAGGATTCTCCGCGTGAGCGACCCGGCGGCGTCCCCTCCCGGTGCCGACCTCCACCGCGCGTACCGCACGGGCGGGGTGCGCGCGGCCCTGCGGCGCTCCGTGGTCGCGGGCCTCTCGGCGGTGCTCGGCGCCGGTCTCGTCGCCGGCGCCCTGCGCGAGCTCCGGCCGCACGACGCCCTCGTCCACGGGGCCCTCGGCCTGGCGCTCCTGGCCCTCTCGGCCGTGCACTACGCCTCGCTGGCGATGGCCAAGGTGGTGGTGGACGGCGACAGCCTCAGGGTGCGGGGCGTGTCGGGCACGGTGGTGATCCGGGCGGACGAGATCGAGGGCTGGCATCGCGACGGAACGAGCGCCGTGCTGCGTCTCCGCCGGCCCGGCCTCCGGCGCATCCGCCTGCCCGCGCGGGTCCGGCTCGACGAGGAGTTCTTCGCGTGGCTTCAGGCGCGGGTGCGCCCGCCGGCCTGAGGCTGCCGACCGGGGGGCCGGGCTGTCAGACCGCCCTGCCATGCTACGTCCCGTGCGACGTTACGTGACGCTCGACCTCGAGACGGTGCCCGACGAGGGGCTCGTGGCCGCCGTCGTGAACGAGCCCGCCCGCCCGTACGCCGAGCAGCTCCGCCGC
>DATIUR010000160.1:0-5062 GCA_035466675.1 Anaeromyxobacteraceae bacterium
CGCTGCGGAAGCGCGTCCGCGCGGTGGCGGCCCATCCGGTCGCCGTCCGGTGGGCCTCCGGGCTCCTCCTCGTGGCCCTCGGGGTCGTCATCCTGCGCAAGGGGATGCTCTTCGTGGGGATGTGAGGCGCCGCCCTCGCGCGCCTCACATCCCGTTCCCCGGAGCCGGCCGCCCGGCGGGAGGCCTAAGCCCCGGCGCCGGCGCCGGCCGGGTCTTCGGCGGCCGGCCGGGGCTGGGGCGCAGGCAGGGTCGGCGGATGAAGGGCGAGCCTCTTCTCCTCGGCAGCGAGGACCTGGTCGAGGTCGATGAGGAGGATGAAGGCCTGGCCGACCTTGCCCATGCCGGTGAGATAGGGGACGCGGACGCCGCCGCCGAAGTGTGGCGGCGGCTCGATGTCGTCCTTCCCCAGCTCGACCACCTCGGTGACGCCGTCGGCGAGGACGCCCATGACCGCGGGCTGGCCGTCGAGGGTGACCTCGACGACCAGGACGCAGGTGCGCCGGGAGACGGGGCTCTCCCCCTGGCCGAACTTGACGGAGAGATCCACCACCGGGACGACGCTTCCGCGCAGGTTGATGACGCCGCGGACGGAGGTGGGGACGGAGGGGACCCGCGTGATGGAGTCGAACTGGAGGATCTCCTTCACCTGGAGGATGCCGACGGCGTAGTCGGAGCCTCCCAGGGAGAAGGAGAGGTACTGGTTGCGCTCCTGGGGCTGGCTGGTGGTCATGGCCTAGAACCGCCTGAAGTTCTTGTCGCCGCCGGCGGGGCCGTTGGGCCGGGACGCCTGGACGGCGGACGGCTGGGGAAGCTGCGGAACCGGGTGCGGTGCGGGGTGCACCGCGGCGTGGTGCTGGGCCGCCGGAGGCTGGACCGGCCTGGCCGGGGTGCGCCGCCAGGCGCCTTCGTGCTGCCCCGCCACCTGGAAGAAGGCCACGAGCTGCTGCAGGGCCTCCGCCTGGGCCGACATCTCCTCCGCCGTCGAGCTCAGCTCCTCGGCCGCCGAGGCGTTGCGCTGGGCGATATGGTCCACCTGGGCCATGGCCTTGTTGATCTGCGACACGCCGCTCGACTGCTCCCGGCTCGCCGCCGCCACCTCCTGCACCAGGTCGGCGGTCTTCCGGATGGAGGGCACCAGCTCGACCAGGAGCTGGCCGGACCGCTCCGCCACCTTCACGCTCGTCCCGGCCTGCTCGCCGATCTCCTTGGCCGCCTTCTGCGCCCGCTCGGCCAGCTTGCGCACTTCCTGGGCCACCACCGCGAAGCCCTTGCCGTGCTCGCCGGCCCGGGCCGCCTCGATGGCCGCGTTCAGGGCCAGGAGGTTCGTCTGGTAGGCCATCTCCTGGATGATGTCGATCCGCTCGGTGATGAGCTTCATGGCCTCGACGGTCTCGTTCACCGCCTTGCCGGTCTCCTCGGCCTCGCGCGCGCCCTTCTGGGCCATCTGCTCGGTCTGGCGCGCGTTCTCGGCGTTCTGGGTGATGGAGGCGTTCATCTCCTCGAGGGAGCTCGTGGTCTCCTCCACGGAGGCCGCCTGCTCGCCGGTCCCCTGCGACATGGACTGGCTCGTGGAGGTCACCTGCCCCGCCGCCGACGACAGGGCGTCGGCCCCGGCACGCACCTCTCCGATCACCTGCTGGAGCTTCTCCACCATGGCGGCCAGCGCCCGCTGCAGGAGCCCCACCTCGTCGCTGGAGGTCACGTCCACCGTTCCCGTGAGATCGCCGCGGGCGATCCGCTCGGCCACCGTGACCGCCTTGCCGACCGGGCCCGTGATGGAACGGGTGATGAGGACGCCGAGGAGGAGCGCCACGGCCAGGGACACGGCGGCGACGGTCCAGATGGTCGTCTTCCCGGTCCGGTACTCGTCGCGCGCCTTCGCCCGGGCGTTCTCCGCCGCCTGCTCGTTGACCTTGATGAGCTTGTAGAGCGCGTCGATGTAGACAAGCTGCGCGGGCCGCGCCTTGTCGAGGAGGAGGGCCTTCGCCTCGTCCAGTTGCCCCGCCTCGGCGATGGTCAGGAACTCGTCTTCGTGCGGGATGTACTTCGCCCGGACCTCGACGACGTGGTCGTAGGCGCGCTGCGCGTTCGAGTCGTTCTTCACGCTCTCGCCCAGCTCCGCCATGTGGCGCTTGCGCACCTCCTTCTGCTCCTTGACGGCGGCGAGCTCCTCCCGGATCTTCGACGGGTCGCCGAGGAGGAAGACGTTTCGCATGTGCCGCGCGGTCTCGAGCACCGAGACGACCCACTCGTAGCCGGTCGTCACCTCCCTGTGATCCTGAGTGGTGATCTCCTCGAGGGTCTGGTCGAGCGAATCCAGGCGGAACGCCCCGGTGACGGTGGTGACGGCGAGGAAGGCGATCATCACGGCGAAGCCCAGTCCCAGGCGCACGCCGATACGGATGTTTCCGAGCACGAGCTGATCCTTTCGGTTAGGGGCCCCCGGACGACAGGGGGAGTCGAGGCGTGGCGCAATGCAGGCACCGCGCCACCCGAACCGGGGGCCCGGAACGGAAGAGGGGGCGTGGAAGGGCGCGCGGATCGGCCGCCCCAGCGTCTCGGGCCGGAGATGGGTTTTCTATGACCCGCGAGTGGGTCGGCTTCCGGTAGCGGGCAGCCGGGGCGACCCGCTCCCGCCGGCTGACTCCCGCCGGTAGAGGAGCCACGTCCAGCCCGACAGGCCGGCCGTGGGGAAGCGCGCCGCGAGCGCGTAGCGCCGTCCGGCGACCGAGATCTCCGGCGCGGCGTCCGGCGCCTCGGAGAAGTCGTGCCGCAGGTACCAGAGCGGCGGCTCGACCGCCGGCCCCGGATCGACGTACACGAGCGGCCTCGGATCGCCCGCCCGCGCGGCGTGATAGGCGAGCACGAGCCCGTTCCGGAAGGCGTGATCGCTCCCCACGGTCACCACCTCCCCGGGGGTGCGGGCGAGCATCCAGGCCACCGCCTCGGAGTAGCGCCCCCGCCCGTCGCGGAGGAGCCGCGCCAGGGGCGCGGCGTTCGCGGCGCAGAAGAGGACCAGGGCGAGCGCCCAGGCCCGGCGGCCCGCCCGTCCGGCGCCGGCCAGGCGGCAGAGCGCCCGGCCGAAGAGGAGCAGCAGGAACGGGGCGCCGACCAGGAAGTAGCGCGGGGCCAGGAACTGCGGCGTCGTGGTGGCGAGGAGCAGCCCGGGCGCCACCACCAGGGTCGAGGCGAAGAACACCCACCGCGGATCGCGCGCGCGGGCCAGCGCGGCCACCTCCCAGCCGGCGGCGAGCGCGACCGGGACGGCCAGGAGCTCGAGCGGACCGCGGGGGAGCCCGAGCACGGCCCGGGAGAGATCGCGGAGCACCTCGGCGATCCGGTACGGGGGCCCGCCCCCGATCCGGAGGTGGCGCAGGTCCACGGCCCACAGCGCCGCGAGCGCGACGAAGGGGGCGGCCAGGAGGGCGAGCGCCACCGGATCCCGGGCGCGCTCCGGGCGGGTCCGCACCAGCTCGGCCACCGCCCAGGCGCCGAAGCCGGCCAGGGCGAAGAGGAAGGTGAGGTGGGAGAGCACGCCGAGCGTCCCGGCGGCGGCGAAGGCGAGCGCGAAGCCGCGCCGGCCGGTCTCGAGCCAGCGGTCCAGGGCCTGGTAGCCCGCCAGCGCGAAGAGCATGGCCGGCGCGTACCCGCGCGCCTCCGACCCGTAGTGGACGAGGAGCGTCGAGAAGGAGAGGAGCACCGCGCCCGTCACGGCCTCGCGGCGCCCGGGCGCGAGCGGCCGCAGGGCGGCGAGCGCCAGCATGGCGGCCGAGCTGGCCAGCGCCAGGAGCCGGTAGGCGAGGGCCGAGCCTCCCTCGCCCGCCAGGAGGGCCCAGAGCGTGTTCAGGTGGTGGTTGTTGTCGTGGTGCAGCCCGGCCAGGACCCCGGCCGCCGAGCCGGCCGCGCGGGCCAGCTCCACCGTCCAGATCTCGTCCAGCCACAGGTCGCCCCGCGCCGCCGCGACGCGCAGCGCCACCCCCGCCGCCACGGCCAGGGCGGCCCCGAGCGCAAGGGCCCTTCCCCCCGCTGGACGGCCCGGGCCGCGCCGTTCTATGGATGGCGCCTCGTGCACCGCGCGGATTCTAGCCGACGCGCGGGCGCCGGCGGGGCGCCCGGGCTCGAAGGGGAAGCGGCCGGGCGCGCCCGCGCGCCCGACCGCCGGCGGGCGCTCCTCGCCCTCGCCGCGGTGCTCGCGCTCGCCCTGGGCCTGCGCCTGGCGCCCTTCGGCCGGATCTTCACGCCCGGGGGCGTCGCGCTCGCCGCGGACGGGGACACCTGGTACCACGCGCTGCGGGCGGAGCGGATCGCGCGGGACTGGCCCCGCGTCCCCTGGACCGACCCCGGCATGAACCACCCCGCGGGCGCGGAGATCCCCTGGCCGCCGCTCCTCGACCAGGCCGTGGCCACCCTGGCGGTGGCGACCGGGCCGGCCACGCCCGAGCACGTCCGCGCGGTCGCCGCGCTCGTCCCCCCGGTCCTCGGCGCCGCGGTGGTCGCGCTGGCCGCCCTGCTCGGCGCCGCCCTGCTGGGCGGGGCGGCCTGGTGGGACGCGGCGCTCCTCGTGGCCCTCCTGCCCGCCGCCATCCGGCAGAGCTTCGTGGGACGACCCGACCACCACGTGCTGGAGGTGCTGCTCGCCGGCGCGGCCCTGCTCGCCTACGCCCGGGAGATCGGCCGCGAGCGCGCCGGCCGGCTCGGGCCCGCGCTCCTCGGCGCCGTCCTGGCGCTCTCGTTCTGGAGCTGGTCCGGGAGCGCCCTCACCCTGCTCTTCCTGGCCGCGCACGCCGCCCTGCTCCATGTCCTCTCGCCGCCGGGGGACCCCGCCCCGGCCCGGGCCGCCCGGACGCTGGCGCTCGGCGGGCTCGCCGCGGCGCTCCTGCTCGCCATCACGGTGGGCGCGCTCGGCCCCCCGGGCGCGCTGCGGAGCCTCCGGCTCACGCCCATCACCGGCCTGTCGGCGGCGCTGTGCGCCCTCACCGCCCTGGGCGCGGGCGCCCTCCTGGCCGCCCGCCGCCTCGACGCCGCCGCCGGCCCGCTCCGGCGCGCCGCCCACCTGGCGGCC
>DATIUR010000161.1:0-12363 GCA_035466675.1 Anaeromyxobacteraceae bacterium
TGATCCTGAACCGTGCCGGCGTGGACGCCGACTCGGGCCCCATCGCGGGCGGCGGCCTCTTCTGGCTCTACGACGCGCGCAGCTACCTGGCCGAGGTGGGCCTCGACTTCATGGGCGGCGAGGGAGGCCACGTCTTCACCATCGGCCTCGGCGCCTACTACCCGTTCTCGCGCGGCAACACCTCGCCGTACCTGGGCGGCGGCCTCGCCTACTCGTTCGTGGAGACGGGCGGCGCCGGCGCCTCGGGCCTGGCCCTGCGCGCGGGCGGGGGCGTCCTGTTCGGCCGGCTCTCCAGCGTGCAGATCCGCGGCGACGTGTCCTTCGTGGTGAACACGTTCTCCGAGGAGAGGGACCTCGGCGGCACGGTCCGGTCCTACGGGCCGGTGGCCACCATCGGCATCGGCTTCTGATCGGGCGGGCGCCTCACCGACCGCGCGCGAGCACGAGGCCGGTGCGCGCGGTGAGCCGGGTGGTGCGGGAGAGCAGGTGGCGCGCCTCGTCGAAGAGCGCCTCCGCCTCGCCGCGCGCCCCCTCGGCGCCCAGGGCGCCGATGCGCGCGAGCAGGTCGCCCACCCGGAGCAGGTGCTGGTGCGCGAGGAGCAGGTCGCGCCCCAGGCGCGCGCCGGCGCGGGTGAAGATCATGCCCCCCTGGAACAGCCGCGCCAGGGCGCGGCGGTTGAGCTCGTCCACGGTGCGGCACCGCTCCTCGAAGTCGCGCAGCCTCCGCCTCTCGCGGGCACGGGCGAGATCGACGACCCGCGGAGCGGGTCGCGCCGTGCGCGGGTGAGACGAGGCGGCGGGCATCGACGCGCGGATGGTAGGCACCCCGCGGCGCGCCGGTCAACGGCCGCGCGACCTTGACACGCGCCTCGTGCGCCACCCCCGGGACGCGCGCCGATGGCGCGACGCGGCGCGATGGGGCGCGACGCGGTCTCGACGGGTGCGCGCCCTTCGCTCAGGCGAGCGCGGCGCGAACCAGCTCCTTCACCTTCTCGAGCGCGCGCTCGATCCCGGACGGATCCGGCCCGCCCGCCTGCGCCAGGTCGGGCCTGCCGCCGCCCGATCCGCCCACCAGCTTCGCCGCCTCGCGCACCAGCTCGCCCGCCTTCACCTTGGCGACGAGGTCCTTCGTCACGGCCACGAGCAGGATGGCCTTCCCCTCCTGCTCGCTCGCCAGCGCGACCACGCCCTTCCCGAGCCTCTCGCGGAGCTTGTCGGCCAGCTCGCGCAGCGCCTTGCCGTCGCCCTCCACCCGCGCGGCGAGCACCTTGGCGCCGTTCACCTCGGCCGCCTGGGCGGCCAGGTCCCCGGACCGGGCCGAGGCCACCTGGCCCCGCGCCTCCTCGAGCGCCCGCTCCAGCTCCTTCACGCGCCGCTGGGTGGCCTCGATCTTCTGCGACACCTCGAAGGCCCCGGCCTTGAGGAGGGCCGCCGAGCGCCTCAGCTCCTCGGCCTCGCGCTGCGACAGCTCGACCGCCCGCGGCCCGGTGTGGGCCACGATGCGCCGCACCCCCGCCGCGATCGACTCCTCGCTCGCGATCTTGAAGAAGGCGATGTCGCCGGTGCGCCGGACGTGCGTCCCGCCGCACAGCTCGCGGGAGGGGCCCATGCGGACCACCCGGACCACGTCGCCGTACTTCTCGCCGAAGATCATGACGGCGCCGGTCTTCCGGGCGTCGCGCAGCTCCAGCACCGCCGTCTCGGTCTCGACGTTCTCGCGCACGAGGTCGTTCACCCGGCGCTCGATGGCCTGGATCTCCTCGGGGGCGAGCGGCTGGAAGTGCGAGAAGTCGAAGCGCAGGTGGTCCGGCGCCACGATCGAGCCGGCCTGCTTGACGTGCTCGCCCAGGCTCTCCCGCAGGGCGTGGTGGAGGAGGTGCGTGGCGGAGTGGTTCGCCCGGATGAGGTCGCGCCGCCGGTCGTCCACGGCCAGCTCGACCACGTCGCCCACCGCGATCTCCCCCGACTCGACCACGCCGGCGTGCGTGACGAGCCCCGGGACCGGCCGGCGGGCGTCCTGCACCTCCACCTTGCCGCGGGGCCCGACGATCGCGCCGGTGTCGCCCACCTGTCCGCCCGACTCGCCGTAGAAGGGCGTGGCGGCGACGACGATCTCCACCCTGTCGCCCCGTCCCGCCCGGGCGTGCCGGGCGCCGTTCGCGAGGATGGCCTTCACCTCCGCCTTCGCGGTGGGCGTCTCGTACCCGAGGAAGCGCGTCTCGCCCAGCTCGCTCGCGATCTGCTGGTGCAGCTCGGCCACCGCCTGCTGGTCCGACCCTTTCCACTCCGAGCGCTCGCGCTGCTCGGCCATGTGCCGGTCGAACCCGGCCTCGTCCACCGAGAGCCCCCGCTCCCCGGCGATGACGCGGGTCAGGTCCATGGGGAAGCCGAAGGTGTCGTAGAGCTGGAAGGCCACCTTGCCGGGGAGCACCTGCTCGCCCGCCTTCCCGAGCCGGGCCATCTCCTCCTCCAGGATGGCGAGCCCGCGGTCGAGCGTGCGGCGGAAGGACTCCTCCTCCTGCTGCGCCACCTTGAGGATGAAGGCGCGGCTGTCGCGCGCCTCGGGGTAGGCCTGGCCCATCTCCTCGATCACCGCCGCGCAGACGTCCGCCAGGAAGAGCTTCTCCATCCCCAGCCGCTTCCCGTGCCGGATGGCGCGCCGCATGATCCGCCGCAGGACGTAGCCGCGCCCCTCGTTGGCGGGCAGGACGCCGTCGCCGACGAGGAAGGTGGTGGCCCGGGCGTGGTCGGCGATGACGCGCATGGAGACGTCGTCGTCGAACGCCTCCGACTTCGGCTCCGGCCCGCGGGCCGGCGAGGCCGACCCGCTCCGCCCCTGCCTGCCGTACTTCTTCCCGGAGACCGTCTCGACGGCGCGGATGATCTTCTGGAAGAGGTCGGTGTCGTAGTTCGAGCGCTTTCCCTGGGCGACCGAGGCCATCCGCTCCAGGCCGGCGCCGGTGTCGATGGAGGGCTTGGGGAGCGGCGTCAGGTTCCCGTCCGCTCCCCGCTCGAACTGCATGAAGACGAGGTTCCAGATCTCGAGCCAGCGGTCGCAGTCGCAGGCGACGCCCTGGCACCTCCTGCCCGCCTGCTCCTCGGCGCAGGGGATGTCGTTCCCCTGGAAGAAGTGGATCTCCGAGCAGGGGCCACAGGGGCCGGTGTCGCCCATGGCCCAGAAGTTGTCCGTCGCGCCGAGCTTGTGGATCCGGTCCGGCGGCACCCCGGCCGCCTTCCACAGCTCGAAGGCCTCCTCGTCCCAGGGAAGGCCGCCCTCCCCGTCGAAGACGGTGGCGGCGAGCCGGGTCGGGTCGAGGCCCAGCCACTTCGGGCTCGTCACGAACTCCCAGGCCCAGGCCACCGCGTCCTTCTTGAAGTAGTCGCCGAAGGAGAAGTTCCCCAGCATCTCGAAGAAGGTGTGGTGCCGGGCCGTGAAGCCCACGTTCTCGAGGTCGTTGTGCTTCCCGCCGGCGCGCACGCACTTCTGCGAGGTGGTGGCGCGCGCGTAGTCGCGCTTCTCCCGGCCGGTGAAGACGTCCTTGAACTGGACCATCCCGGCGTTGGTGAAGAGGAGCGTCGGGTCGTTCTGCGGCACGAGCGACGAGCTCTGGACGCGGCGGTGCCCGCGCTCCTCGAAGAAGCGGAGGAACGACTCCCGGATCTGGGCGGCGGTCGGGTTCTTCATCGGAATCGACTCAGATATCAGAGGGAAGGACGACGCGCCAGCCGCCGCCCTCGCGCGCCATGGCCACCTCGCGCGCGTCGCCCGACTCGTCCGCCACCCGGAGCACCGCCTCGTCCGGGCCCTCGCGCACCACCGTGACCGACGCGATCCGCGGCGCCCGGCGGGCCTCCGAGCCGACGAGCAGTGCCACCCCCGCGCCCCGGACCACCCCGCCCGTCTCCCGGGCGAGCTCCGCCGCTCGCCGGTCGAGCGCCTGGCGCGAGCCCTCGGAGAGGAGCGACCAGGCCTTCTGCGCCTCCCCCGCGCGGAGCGCCTCGGCGAAGGCGCGGTAGGTCTCCTCGGGTCCGGACTTCCGGCAGCCGGGGGCGACGAGGAGGAGGGCGGCGGCGAGGGCGAGGGAGGGGGCGCGGGGGGTCATCGGTCGAGATTCTAACCGTCCCGGCGCGGGCGCGCGGCTCGCGTCCGCGACCGTCAGCCGATCGGATTCTCCCAGCGCAGCCCCGCGAACCGCGCGAAGTCCGCATCCGTCGAGCAGAGCACGAGCCCGTGCTCGACGGCGACGGCGGCGAGGTGGGCGTCGGGCACGTGGTTCGCGCGGAGACCGGGGGCCCGCAGGAACCCGCCGAGGATCTCCCCGTGCCGGTCCGTCGGCTCGGGGATCCAGACGACCGGACACGACAGCCAGCCCTCCACCTGGCCCCAGGCGTCGGCGACCGGAAGCGCCCGCTCGAAGACCCGCGGGTTCGACACCAGCCGGACGAACGCGAGCAGGCTCTCCCAGGGCATCCCCACCGGCACCGCGCCGTCGAGCTTCCCGTCCAGCCAGTCGCGGGCCCGTTCGTGCTGCCGGAGCGAGGAGACGTGCGCGTAGACGAGGAGGTTCGCGTCGACGAGGATCACCGGAACGACTCGCCCTCGGCCACCGCCAGCACCTCGGCCACGTCGTCGATGCTCGACACGAGGCAGCGGCCGAGCGACACCGACGGCGTCCGGTAGGGCGGCCCCTTCGCCGCCGCGGGCTGCGCCATCAGGGCGAGGCCGCGCCGCATCGCCTCGTTCACCGCCTCCTTGATGCCGAGGCGCTTCGACCTGCGCACCCGCTCCAGCATGGCGGCGACGTCGTCGTCCAGGGTGAGCGTGGTGCGCATGCATCAAGACATAAGTGATCTGATGCCGTGATGCAAGCGCCGGAACGAGCTTCCGGCGGCGGGGGCTCCGGTCGCCACGCCCGAACCGACCGGCTATCCTCGCACCCCGTTCCGGCCGCGCCCGGGGGCGAATCCGCGGAAGGCCCGGACGACGTCGAACCAGACGAGCGGGCATACTTCCCCCGCGTGGAGAGGAACCGATGAAGCGCACGCTCCTTCCCGTACTCCTCGCCCTCGCCCCGGCCATCGCCCGGGCGGACGGCGCCGACGTGGTCGCGCCCATCTTCGTCACCGGCCTGGTGTTCGGGTTCTCCTTCCTCATCGTGGCGGCGAGCCTGTACGCCGGCCACCGCCGCGCCCAGCTCCGGCACGAGACCATCCGGGCGGCGCTCGAGAAGGGCATCCCCATCCCGCGCGAGCTGCTCGACCCGCCGCGGACGGCCGACCCGCAGCGCGACCTCAAGCGCGGCATCCTGCTCCTCGCCCTCGGGATCGGCCTGGGCACGTTCCTGGGCGTGGCCGATCCCGGCAAGCCCTCCTGGGCGCTCGGATTCGTCTTCGCCCTGCTCGGCGTGGGCTTCCTCGTCTCCTGGAGGCTCCTGCGCCGCTCGGGGCCGGCCGGCGGCGACCCGGCGGCGGGCTAGATGGGGCCGGCCGACGCGGAGCTGGTCGCTCGCGTCGTCGCCGCCGACGACCGGAGGGCCTTCGCGGTGATCGTCCGACGCCACCAGTCCGCGGTGCGGAGCCTCCTGCGGCGCCTGTGCGCGGGCGACGCGGCGCGGGCCGACGACCTGGCCCAGGAGACCTTCCTGCGCGCCTACCGCCGGCTCTCCACCTGGCGCGGGGAGGCCCGGCTCTCCACCTGGCTCCACCGGATCGCCTTCCGCCTCTGGGCCTCGGAGGCGCGGCGCCGGGCCGCGCCGGAGCCTCCGCCGCCCGAGGGCCCTCCTCCCCTGGAGGACCTCGCCCTGGCGCGCCACGACCTCGCCCGGGCCTTCGCGCTCCTGCGCGACGAGGAGCGGGCGGCCCTGGCCCTCGCCTACGCCGAGGACCTGACCCACGAGGAGGCGGCCGGGATCCTGGGCGTGCCGCTCGGCACCCTGAAGACCCACGTGCTCCGCGGGAAGGAGCGGCTGCGCCGTCTTCTCTCGCCCGCCCGGGAGGCCCTGCCGTGACCGGACCCGACCCGCTCGACGCCCTCCTCGCCCGCGCCGATCACCTCGACGACGCCGGCTTCACCGACCGCGTGCTGGCGCGGCTCCCGCCCCGGCCCGGCCGTGCCCGCGCCCTCGTCCTGCTCGGATTCGCCGCGGCCTCCGCGGTGGCGGGCGTCCTCATGGCCCTCGGCCCCGCCTCCGGCCTCGTCGCCGCGCTGGCGAGCTGGACGCCGCTCGCCTCGCCCGTCCCGCTCGGCGCGCTGGCCGCGCTCGGCGCCGCGCTCGCCGCCGGGGCGGTGGCGGCCTTCGCGGAGTGAGCTTCCCGGCGGCGGACGGCTCCGCCCCCTCACCGCCCGCCGACCGCCTCCACCCCCAGGCTCCGGAGGAAGGCCCCGACCGCGTCGAGTCGGCCGGCCGGATACGCGGGGAGGCCGAGGCGCGGCTGCTCTCCGTCGATGACGTCGATCTTGCTCTCGCCCATGCCGTGATAGGGGACGAGGTGCACGCGCGCCTGGCCCAGCGAGCGCAGGATCGCGGCCAGGCCCGCCAGGTTCTCCTCGCCGTCGGTGAAGCCCTCCACCAGGGGGATCCGGAACTCGACGGAAAGGCCGGCGCGGACGAGGGCGCGCGCGTTGTCGAGGATGACGTCGTTGCGGGCTCCGGTGCGGCGCTCGTGGTCCAGGGGATCGGAGAGCTTCAGGTCGAAGTAGACGAGGTCCGCCAGCGCCAGCGCCTCCCGGCCGCGGGAGCCGGAGAAGCAGCCGCAGGTCTCGACGACCGAGTGCACGCCCTGGGATCGGCAGAGCCCCAGGAGCTCGAGCAGGAAGCCCGGGTGGAGCGCAGGCTCCCCGCCCGACACGGTCACGCCTCCTCCCGAGGCGAGGTGGTAGTCCCGATCGCGGGCGGCCTCCTCCATCACCTCCGCGGCGGTCATGGTCCGGCCGAGCAGCACCAGGGCCCCGGTCGGGCAGGCCTCGACGCACTTCAGGCAGAGGTCGCACCGGGCATGGTCGACGCGGTACCGCCCCGGCAGGATGGCCCCCCGCTCGCAGACGGCCTCGCACCGGCGGTGCTCCCCGCACCGCCGCCGGTGGAACCCGAGGACGGGCCGGCCGTCCTGCGACTCCGGGTTCTGGCACCAGGCGCAGCGCAGGGGGCACCCCTTGAGGAAGATCACCGTGCGGATGCCGGGGCCGTCGTGCAGGGAGAAGCGCTGCACGTCGAGCACGGCCGCGCGGCCCTCCGGCGGCCGGGCCTCCGCCTCAGGCATGGGCATCGCGCCCCTCGCCCCCGCCGTGCAGCGTCCTCGCCACGATCTCCCGCTGCATCTCCGGGGTGAGGTCGGCGAAGTAGGCGCAGTAGCCCGAGACGCGCACCAGCAGGTGGCGGTGCTTCGCGGGGTCGGCCAGCGCCTCGAGGAGGACCCGCGGGTCGAGGACGTTCGCCTGCACCTGCATGCCGCCGCGGCGGAAGTAGGTCCGGACCAGCGCGCCGAGGATCCCGGGCCCGTCGGCCCCCCCGAGGATCCGGGCGTCGAGCTTGAGGTTCAGGTTCACCCCGTTCGCGAACCGGGAGTGGTCGACGCGGGCGGACGAGCTCAGGGACGCGGTGGGGCCGAGCCGGTCCTCGCCGTCGGCGCAGGCGATCCCGTCCGCCAGGGACTCGCCCGCCCGGCGCCCCGACGGCAGGGCGCCGGTCCGCGCGCCGAAGGCCCGGTGGCAGGTCATCGAGTAGAGCCCGGGCACCCAGGCGCCGCCCCGCGTGTTCCGGAACGACGACACCTGCCGGTCGAACGCCTCCGCCACCCTCCGGGCGAGATCGTCGGCGCGGGCGTCGTCGTTCCCGAACTTGGGGGCGTTCCGCAGCTTGGCCCGGAGCGCCTCCCTGCCCCGGAAGTTCCGGCGCATCGCCCGGCCGAGATCGGGCAGGGTGCACTCGCGCTGGCCGAAGACGACCCGCTCCACCGCGGCGAGCGAGTCGGCCACGTCGGCGACGCCCACCCCCTGGATGCCGGAGGCGTTGAACCGCGCCCCGCCGGCCGTGGCGTCCGTCGCCCGCTCCAGGCAGCCTCCGATGGTCAGGGAAGAGAAGGGCGTGGGGTGCCAGGTGGCGTGGGCCCGCTCGATGGCCGAGAGAGACCGGTGGAGGGCCGACAGGATCCGGTGCAACTCGCGCTCGAAGGCACCCACGAGGTCGTCCGTGTTCCGGATCGACGGGAGGGCCTTCCGGTCGCGAAAGACCCGCTCCAGCGCGGCGGGCAGGTTGACGATGGCCGCGTCGGACGACGTGAGGCTCTCCCCGGGAAGGGCCGGCTCCACGCAGCCGACCGTGGCGTAGTCGTGGACCCGACGCGGGGGGGCGCCGCGCCTGCGCATCGCCTCCATGATCACCTCGTCGTCGTAGACGGCGGGCGATCCGCCCCCGGAGGCGACGACGTGCATGACCCGCTCGACGTACTCCGGCCTGGAGCGGGCCGAGAGGCGCGCGTGCCAGTTGGGCTGCCGCGTCCTGAAGCGGTCCATCACGTCCAGGATCAGGAAGGTGAGGTCGTTGGCCGCGCAGCGCCCCTCCGCGTCGATGCCGCCGATGGTCGCCGCCTGGCCGCTCGGCAGCCCCCCGTGGTACCGGGTGATGCGCGACGAGAAGAGCGGGATCACCTCCGAGAGCTTGAGGCAGAAGGCCGCGAGCGTCTCCTTGAAGTCGTCCTCGGCGAAGGTGCCGGCGCGGCGCTCCTCCTGGTGGAGCGGGGCGAGGAGCTGGTCGATCCTGCCCAGGCTGATGCCCTGGTCGAGCGACTCGATCTGGATGAGCATCTGGAAGAGCCAGATGGCCTGCAGGGCCTGCCGCAGGGTGCGGGCCGGGTTCGCCGGGACGACCTCCAGCACCTCGGCCACGTCGTCGCGCCCCTGGGCGCGGGCGAGGTCGCGGTACCTCCGGGCGAAGGCGTCGAGCGCGTCGAGGACGACGAGGGAGGCCTGAAGCCAGTCCCGCTGCTCGGGGGCGAGGTCGCCCGGGGCCTCCATCCGGAGCGTCACCTCGCGGCGCATCCCCGAGGTCCCCTTGCCGATGACGCCGGCGTAGTCCGGCAGGAAGTGCGCGATGCCCCCCGCCTCGTTCACGATGTAGTCCCTGGCGCGGAGCTGGTCCGCCGTGTACCGAAGGTACTCTCGGAGCGGGAAGGCCCTCCTCACCAGGTTTCGCCCCAGCCAGTAGGGCAGGCACTCGCGCAGCAGGCGGCCGCGGATCCCCGGCGCCAGGTCGAGCGGGTTGGTCCGGCGCCTCGGGAAGCGGAACAGGTCCTCCAGCATGAACCCGCCGGTCAGCTCCACGTGGCAGATGGCCCCGATCCGGTGCTCGGTGTGCGTGCCGACGACGATCTCGCCCGGGTAGATGCGGATGGTCCGCTTCTCCAGGTGGTCCCGGAGCGCGTGGGCCATGCGCAGGGGGGGCGACGCCCACCGGCTCGCCTCGCGCCGGAAGAACTCCGTGTAGTGGAGGGCCCGCTCGGCCCCCACGGCCGGCCTCGACTCCTCGTGGTCCCTGCGGAGCCGCTGCAGGCGGGGGGACGGCTGCCAGGACGCCGGGCGGCCTTCCGCGGCGAGCGCGGGTGCCATGTGGAGGTCTCCTGCCGGGATGACGGCTCCGGTCCCGATACGCTACGACCAGCCGGTGCCCGGCCTCAAGGGGAGGCGGCGCCCACGGGCCGCGCGGGTCGACCCCGACCCCGGCCGCCTACCGCACCCGCCGCATCGAGAGCCGCCACACCGGCTGGCCGCTCGCCAGGTACCGCTTCTCGCGCGTGGAGGGGAGGTCGTCGAGGCGGAGCGGCGAGAAGCCGCCCGGCCCGGCCTCGTTCTCGAGCCCCGCCCGCTCCAGGAGCGCCGCCGCCTCCCGGGCGTACCGTTCCACGTCGGTGCGCAGGTCGAGCCGGCCGCCGGGGGCGAGCAGCCGGAGGAGGAGCGACGTCATCCGGTCGTCCACCAGCCGGCGGCGGTGGTGCCGCCGCTTCCACCACGGGTCCGGGAAGTGGACGTGGATCGCGGCCAGGGAGCCCGCCCGCAGGAGCCGGGGAGCGAGCAGGCGCGCGTCGCCGTGCAGGACGAGGAGGTTCGCGTGGCCGCGGCGCGCCGCCTTGTCGGCCAGCGCCGCGGCGAAGGCCCGGCGCTGCTCGATCGCGACGAGCGCCCGGTCGGGGTGGCGGCGCGCGAAGGCGAGGGCGTACCCGCCGTGGCCGGAGCCGATCTCCAGCTCGAGCCGCTCCGCCGCCTCGCCGAACCGCTCCCGCCAGTCCGGCAGCAGATCGAGCGCCAGGGGCGCGTCGTCCTCGGCCGAGAAGATCATGAGCCCGCCTCTCTACCATGCTACAGATCGGCCGTGCGCTGGCCCCCCGCCATCGCCCTCGCGGCTGGCCTGGCGCTCTCCCTCGGGTGCAGGGGCTGCGGCTCGCCGCCCCCGGCGCCGCCGGAGCGCTTCGTGCCCGCCGGGGCGCGCGCCGCCGTGATCGTCCCGGGCATCGACGGGGCCGCCGCGGACGCCGGGGCGCTCCTTCGCGCGGCGGCCTCCTTCCCGGGGGCGGCGGCGCTTCCGGAGGCGCACGCCGCGGTCGCCTCCCAGCTCGGCCTCGATCCGGTGGACCCTCGGGCGCTCGAGCGCGCCGGGATCGACGCCTCCCGGGGCGCGGCCCTGGCCTGGTCCGGCGGGAAGCTCGTGCTGGTGCTGCCGGTCCGGGACCGCGGAGACCTCGTGGACCTCGTCGCGCGCCTCGCCCGGGACCGGGCCGGGGCGACGTCGCGAGCCACGGAGCGCGTGGGCGGGGTGGAGGTCTCGACCTTCGGCGCGCCGGGCCGGGAGCCCGCCGCCGCCCTCGCCTTCCGGGACCGGACGGCGCTGCTCGCCTCCGGACCCGGCGCCCAGGCCGCGGTGGCCGCCGCCGCGTCGCTCGAGCCCGCCGCCTCGCTCGACGAGGACGTCCGGTACCGGGCGCTGCGCCGGGCCCTGGGCGAGGGGCGCGCGGCCATCGCCTTCCTCCCCCCGGGCGCGTTCCCGCCCGCGCGCGCGGAGGGCTCGCCCTCCGGGGCGATGGCGGCGGCCGTCGAGGCGAGCGAGGCCCGCCTGACGATCGCCGCCGCGATCCTGCCGCCGGAGGGGGGCTCCTTCGCCGACCTGGCGGCCGGCCCGGCCTCGCCGGCTCCCCTGGCCGCGCTCGCGCCGGCGGCGGCGACGGCCGCGTGGAACGGCGACCCGGGCGCGCTGGCGCGCCGGCTCCTGCCCCTCGCGCCGGCGCGCGACCGCGAGTGGCTGGCCGCCCGGGGGATCGACCTGCAGCGCGACGTCTTCGACCTGCTCGGGCCCGGGGCGGCGGGCGCGGCCTCGCTCGCCCCGGGGGCGGGGATCGCGGCGCTCTCCGGCGACGTCCTGCGGACCGACCCCATCCGGCTCCTCCGCTTCGAGGCGGTGGCCCCGCTCCGCGACGCCGCCCGCGCGCGCGAGGTCTCCGCTCGGATCGCCCGGCTGGCCGGAGCGCGGCCGGGCGCCGCCGGGGCCGGGCCGTCCCGGTACCGGGTGCGGACCCGCTCCGGCGAGATCGCCTGGGAGATCGACGCGGCGCGCGCCCGGATCGCCCTGGCGGGCGGCGCCCCCGGGGGCCTCGACGCGCTCCTCGGACGGCTCGCCGCCGCCCCGGCGGGCGGCGCCGGGGCTGGCGCGCTGGCGGGCGGGCTCGGCGGGCTCGCCCTGGACGTGCCCCGCCTCGTGGAGAGCGTGCGCGCGCTGCCGCCCGAGGCCTTCGGCGAGGGTCCGAACGCCTTCGTGCTGCGGTCGGTGGTCGATCGGTTCGTGGCGCCGGCCGAGGGCCTGGCCGCGGTCTCGCTCCGGGCCGATCTGGCCGACGGCGCGCTGCGCCTCGTGATCGAGGTCGAGGCCCGCGCGGCCGGGACGGGGGGACCGCGGTGATCTCGCTCCGCGGCGTGACGCAGAGCGTCCGCGACGCGGGGCGCGAGGTCCCGGTGCTCCGGGGCGTCGACCTCGACGTCTCCCCCGGCGAGATGGTGGCCATCCTGGGCGCCTCCGGCTCGGGGAAGTCCACCCTCCTCTACGTGGCGGGCGCGCTCGACCGCGACTTCGGGGGCGAGGTGGTGGTGGCGGACCGGCCCCTGCGCGCGCTCGCGGCGGAGGAGCGGGCCGACCTCAGGAACCGCCAGATCGGCTTCGTCTTCCAGGCCTTCAACCTCCTGCCCGGCCTCACCGCGCTCGAGAACGTGATGCTGCCGGGGGTGCTGCGGCGCGGCCCCGGGGCGCCGCCGGTCGCCGAGGTCCGCGCCGGAGCCCGGGCGGCGCTCGCGCGCGTGGGTCTCGCCGACGCGGCCGGGGCGCG
>DATIUR010000162.1:0-10510 GCA_035466675.1 Anaeromyxobacteraceae bacterium
GGTACGAGTGGCCGGGCAACGTGCGCGAGCTCCGGAACCTGGTGGAGCGGGCGGTGATCCTGGAGAGCGGCGAGACCCTGGGACCCGGCACGATCCTCCTGCGGGAGGGGGAGGAGCGCGGCGCCCTGCCTGGCGCGGTGGCGGTGGCGGCGGCGGAGGGCGCGCCGCCGTCGCTCGCGGAGGTCGAGCGGGCCTACCTGGTCGATCTGCTCGAGCGGGCGAGGGGAAACCGGAGCCAGGTGGCCCGCTGGATGGGCGTCTCCTATCCCACGGTGGTGAAGAAGATCGCCGATCTCGGGATCGACGTCTCCCGCTGGAAGGGCTGAGTCCCCCTTCCTTTCGAAAGATCCTTTCGGCCCGGCTCGGGCGGGCGAGCGATCCCGCGGGGTTGCGCGTCGGTACGCCGATTGCTGCCGGAGAGGCCCACTGCCTTCCTGCCGCCTGCCGAGCCGGCAGATGCGTGGTGCGGTCGGGTCTTCCCGCTCCGCGGGGGCGGAGCGCCTGCTCCGTCCCCAAAATTTGTCCACCGATTGGCGCCTGATTGGCGCATCGGACGCGTCCTTCCGCAATGACGGTCGGCCGGTGCGGGCGCGCCGCGGCGGGTGCTTCGCCCGGCGGCGCCTGCGCGGCGATGTCATGATAACCCAATACTATTGCTGACTTGATGGCGCCTCTCGCCGCGCCGCGGTCGCGCGGGCCGTCCGCCGGGCTCGGTGGGAGGCGGCGCCGCCCGCGCTCCGAAAAGGAGCTGCGCACAATCCAGCGTCGTGGACGCAGAAAGCAAATTGTGCTCTCCTGCGGCGTCGCATCCCACCCCACGTCGTCCCCACGCAGCGGAGCAGGCTTCACCCCAGTCACCACGCAGATGACCGGAGGATAGAGATGGCAATCGCAACGGAAACGGTGGCAGCCAAGGCACCGATCACCCAGGAAGAGAAGCTGGTCATCGTGGCCTCGTCCGTCGGCACGGTGTTCGAGTGGTACGACTTCTACCTCTACGCCACGCTGGCGCCGTTCTTCGCCGCCCTGTTCTTCCCGAAGGGGAACGAGACCGCGGCGCTCCTGTCGGCCTTCGCGACCTACGCGGCCGGGTTCCTGGTCCGGCCCTTCGGCGCGCTGGTGTTCGGCCGCATCGGCGACCTCATCGGCCGCAAGTACACCTTCCTCGTCACCATCCTGGTGATGGGCCTCTCCACCTTCCTGGTCGGCCTGCTGCCCACCTTCGAGGCCATCGGCTGGGCGGCGCCCATCATCCTGGTGACCCTGCGGCTCATGCAGGGCCTCGCGCTCGGCGGCGAGTACGGCGGGGCGGCCACGTACGTGGCCGAGCACTCCGGCCACGACCGCCGGGGCTACAACACGAGCTGGATCCAGACCACGGCCACGGTCGGCTTCTTCATGGCGCTGCTCGTGATCGGCATCTGCCGCATCCAGATGGCGAAGGAGACCTTCACCACCTGGGGCTGGCGGATCCCGTTCTGGGTCTCCATCATCCTCCTGGCCTTCTCGGTCTACATCCGGCTCAAGCTGCACGAGTCGCCGATCTTCAAGAAGATCAAGGAGGAGGGGAAGACCTCGAAGGCGCCGCTCACCGACGCCTTCCTCCGCTACCCGAACAACAAGTACGCGCTGCTCGCGCTGCTCGGCGCCACCGCCGGCCAGGGCGTGGTCTGGTACACGGGCCAGTTCTACGCGCTCTTCTTCATGCAGATCACGCTGCGGCTGGACTTCCTCACCACCTACATCCTGGTCGGCGCCTCGCTGCTCCTCGGCACGCCCTTCTTCATCTTCTTCGGCTGGCTCTCGGACAAGATCGGCCGCCTCAAGATCATCCTGGCGGGCTGCCTGATCGCGGCGGTGACCTACATGCCGATGTTCAAGGCGCTCACCCACTACGTCAACCCGGCCCTCGAGGAGTTCCAGGCGAGGACGCCGATCTCGGTGACGGCCGACCCGACCAGCTGCAACTTCCACCTGTTCGTGGGCCCCTGGAGCAAGTTCACCGACTGCGACCGCGCCAAGGACTTCCTCACCAAGCAGGGCCTGAGCTTCGAGACCGTCGACGGCGCGGCGGGCTCCGCCCCGCTCACCAAGATCGGCGCCACCGAGATCGCCGGCTGGAACGAGGCCGCGGTGAAGGCGGCCCTGGAGCAGCAGGGCTACCCCATGAAGGGAGCGGACACGAGCCGGATCAACTACGCGATGACCCTGCTCATCCTGTTCCTGTTCCTCATCTACGTGACCATGGTGTACGGGCCCATCGCGGCGTTCCTGGTGGAGCTGTTCCCGACCCGGATCCGCTACACGTCCATGTCGCTGCCGTACCACATCGGCAACGGCTGGTTCGGCGGGATGCTGCCCCTCACCGCCACCGCCATGGTGGCCGCCAAGGGCAACATCTACTACGGCCTCTGGTACCCGATCGTCGTCTCGCTCATGACCCTGGTGATCGGGGCCATCTTCCTGCGCGAGACCAAGGAGCGCGACATCATGACGTACGAGCACTGACGCCTTCCCTCGGCGTCCGTGCCGGTTCCAGGGCGTCCGGCGGGTGGCCTCGGGCCGCCGCCGGGCGCCCTGCCCGTTCGTCGTTCAGCCGGCGCTCCCGCCGGGCTCCCCCCCCGGCCCCCCCTCGGCCTCCGCCGCCGGCTCGCCTCCCTCCGGCTCCCCTTCGCCCGGCCGCGCCCGGGTGCGCACCACGGTCACGGTGCAGGGGGCCCGGGCGGCCACCGTGGTCGCCACCGTCGCCACGAGTCCCTTCAGCGACCGGTCGAGGATCGGCGCGCCGAGGACGACGTGGTCCACCTGGTTCATGCGCGCGTACTCGAGCAGCGCCTCGGCGGTGTCGCCCGACTCGAGCACGTGGAAGGAGACCCTTCCGGCCGGGAGCCGCAGCGGCTCCGCCCAGTGGCGCAGCTGCAGCAGGCGCTTCACCCGCTGGCCGGTGGCGGTGTCCTCCCCGCTCTCCCCGCCGATGGTGACGCCGGCCCGGACCACGGTGACGACGGCGAGCCGGGCCTTCCCGTCCTGGGCCAGCAGGCGCCGGACCGCGTCGCGCACCGCCCGGAACAGGGCCTCGTTGCTGTGGTGGGTGGCGATGGCCGCCACCACGATGGGCGCATTGGCGAGGCGGAGCGAGGGCCGCGACACCGGCAAGGGCTCGCGGCCCACCGCCCGCAGCCAGCGCCCCAGCCGCGCGCCGAAGCGGAGGCGCCGGGTGCGGCGTCCCCGCTCCGTCACGGCCACCTGGTCGGGGTGGCCGAGGTCCAGGGCCGCCTGGGCGGCGCTGCCGTACCGCTTCTCCGGCTCCGGCTCGAGGCAGCGCAGCACGATCTCCTGCAGCCAGGGCGGCAGGTCGGGGACGAGCGCGCGCGGCGGCGCCGGATCGCGGAAGAGCCGCTGCCGCAGGCCGGCGAAGGTGGTGGGGGATCCGAAGGGGAGGCGGCCCGTGGCCAGCTCGTAGAGCACGACCCCCAGGGCGAAGACGTCGCTGCGGGGATCGCCCCGCTCGCCCATCACCTGCTCCGGCGAGATGTAGGGCGCCGATCCCACCGGGCCGCGGGTCTCCTCGGCGAGCAGGTCCGGGTAGTGGGCGTGGTGCGCCAGGCCGAAGTCGAGGAGCACCGCCTCCCCACCCGGGCGGACGATGACGTTGGACGGCTTCAGGTCGAGGTGGATGGCCTCCTGGACGTGGATGCCGTGGAGGGCCGTGGCCACGGCCGCTCCGAGCCGCGCCACCTCGCCGGCCGGGATGGGAGCCCGCCGCACCCATTCCTCCAGCGAGCGGCCCTCCACCTGCTCGAGGACCAGGTAGGGCCGGACCGCCAGGTCGCCCGCCGCGACGAGGCGCGGGACGTGCGGGCCCCGCAGCGCCCCGAGCACCATCTGCTCCACCTCGTAGCTGACCACGTTCGAGGCCTGCTCGTCGTAGCCGAGGCGCGGGACCTTCATCACGAGGGGCGGCCCGGGCTCCGGTCCGCGCACCCGGTAGATGGCCCCCATCCCGCCCGAGTGGATCCGCTCCTCGACGCGGAACCCGTCCACCACCTCGCCCGGCTCCGGCATGGAGGCCACGGCCGCTCACTCCCCCTGCTCGAGGCGGAGGGCCAGCCGCTCGGGCAGCCCCGCGGCCCGCACCTTGCGGGCGGCGGTGGCCCAGTCGTACGGGACCCGGTGGAACGTCAGGATGGCGCGCGAGAGGTCGGCCATGGCCCAGCAGGCCGCGACCCTCCCGTCGCGCGGCTGGCCCACGGAGCCGGCGATGGCGAGCCAGCGCCGGCGCGGCGGCACCGGGATGGGCACGGCCGGCTCCGGATGGAAGGGGACGGGATGGTTCGAGGCCCCGGCGAACCAGAGGGCCTGCTCGTGCACGTGGCCGCAGAAGACCCAGCTCGCGTCGCCGGCGCCCCCGAGGCTGCGCGCCGCGCGGACCGGATCGGTGACGTAGGTGAAGCGCTCGGGCGCGTCGGCGCTGGCGTGGACGAAGAACGCGGAATCCCGGCGCACCACGAGCGGCAGCCCGGCGAGGAAGGCCCGGTGCCGCTCGCCGAGCCGGCGGCGCGTCCAGGCGACGGACTCGCCGGCCGTCGCGCCCAGGCCGCTCGCCTCGCGGTCGTCGACCACCGCCAGGTCGTGGTTTCCCTGCACCGCGATGGCGCCCCGCCGGACGTGCGCCTCGACGATCTCGAGCACGGCCTCGGGATCGGCGCCGTACCCGACCAGGTCGCCCAGGAAGGCGTGACCGTCCGCGCCGGCCTCCTCGGCCCGGGCGAGGCAGGCCGTGAGCGCCTCCAGGTTGGCGTGGACGTCGGCGAGGAGCGCCAGCTTCATGGGGGACGGGCGTGCGGCCACCGTAGCACACCGGCGGGCGGCGGCGGGTCCCGGCGTGTCGCGGAGGGGCGGGCCGCGGGCCGTGGATCACGCCGCTCGCCGCGCCGCCTCGAACCCGCGCTCGAGGTCGGCGAGGAGGTCGTCGGCGGCCTCGATCCCGACCGACACCCGGATGAACCCGTCGGCGATCCCGAGCGCCTCCCGCGTCTCGCGGGGCACCGAGGCGTGCGTCATGATGGCCGGGTGCTCGATGAGGCTCTCGACGCCCCCGAGCGACTCGGCGCAGGCGAAGATCCGGACGGCCCGGAGGAAGGCGCGCGCCGCCTCGAGCCCGCCCCGCAGCACGAAGGCGAGCATCCCGCCGAACCCCCGCATCTGCCTCGCCGCCAGCGCGTGCTGCGGGTGGGAGGGAAGGCCCGGGTAGATCACCCGCTCCACCTGCGGGTGGGCCTCCAGGAAGCGCGCCACCGCCATCGCGTTCGAGGCGTGGCGCTCCATCCGGACGTGCAGGGTCTTGAGCCCGCGCAGGACCAGGAAGGAGTCGAGCGGGGAGGGGACCCCGCCCACCGCGTTCTGCAGGAACCGGAGCCTCTCGAAGAGGTCCTGGTCGGAGGTGGCCACCGCGCCGCCGATCACGTCGGAGTGGCCGTTCAGGTACTTGGTGGTGGAGTGGCAGACGACGTCGATCCCGTGCTCGACGGGGCGCTGGAAGAACGGGGTGGCGAAGGTGTTGTCCACCACCGTGCGCGCGCCGCGCGCCCGGGCGACGGCGGCCACCGCCGCGAGGTCCACCACCTTCAGCATCGGGTTCGTGGGCGTCTCGATCCAGACGAGCCGGGTGGCCGGCCGCATCGCCCGCTCGACCTTCCCGGGGTCGGTCATGTCCACCGGGTCGAAGGAGAGCCCCAGGCGCCGGAACACCTTGTCGAAGAGGCGGAACGAGCCGCCGTAGACGTCGTCCGAGTAGAGGACGTGGTCCCCCGCGTCGAGCAGGTGCAGGATGGCGTCGGTGGCGGCGAGCCCGGAGGCGAAGGCGAGGCCGTGCCGGGCGCCCTCCAGCGCCGCCAGGCAGTCCTGGAGCGCGTGGCGCGTCGGGTTGTGCGTGCGCGAGTACTCGTACCCCCGGTGCTCGCCCGGCCCCGCCTGCACGTAGGTCGAGGTGAGGTAGACGGGCGTCATGATGGCGCCCGTGGTCGGATCGGGAGACTGGCCGGCGTGGATGGCCAGCGTCTCGAAGCGGAGGTCGTCCTTGGGGGCCGTCACTTGAGCCGCTCCCCCAGGAACTCGATCAGGTCGATCTTGGTCACGATGCCGGTGATGCGCTCGCCCTCCTTCACCACCGCCACGTTGTCGTCGTTGAAGATCTCCCGGAGCCTGGCGATGGGCGTGTCGAGCCCCACCACGCCCTGGATCGGCTGCACCAGCGGCTCCACCACCTCGGAGAGGCGGTGCTTGCCCTCGATGAGGAAGTTCATGAGGTCGTACTCGTGGATCATGCCGGTGACGCGCCCCTGGTCGTCCACCACCGGCATCTGCGAGATGTCGTGGTCCTTCATCTTCTTCACCACCACCTCGACCCGGTCGGTGCGCCGGGCCGAGATCACCTCGCCGCGGCGCGGGCCGAGCACGTCCTTCACGGTGGCGCCGGAGAGCCCCTCGGGGCCTCCCGCCACCGCGAAGCCGTTGTCCCGCATCCACTCGTCCGAGTAGAACTTGGAGACGTAGGCGCGCCCGCCGTCCGGGAGGGGCACCACCACGACCTTGCCCGGCCCCAGCTCCCGCGCCACCTGCACCGCCGCGTGCACCGCCGAGCCGGAGGAGCCGCCCGCGAAGATGCCCTCCTCCCGGGCCAGCCGGCGCGCCATGGCGAAGGACTGGGCGTCGGTGACCTGGCGCACGTCGTCGAGCACCTTGAGGTCCATGGCCCCGCACATCATGTCCTCGCCGATGCCCTCCACCTTGTAGACGTGGTGGGGGCCGAGCTTCCCGGTCTTGAACATGGAGTGGTAGACGGACCCGACCGGGTCGACGCCGACGTTCCGCACCTTCGGGTTCTTCTCCTTGAAGAACCGGCCGCAACCGCTCATCGTCCCGCCGGTGCCGAGCCCCGCCACGAAGGCGTCGAGCTTGCCCTCGGTCTGCTCCCAGATCTCGGGGCCGGTGGTCCGGTAGTGGGCCTCGACGTTGTCCGGGTTGTGGTACTGGTTCACGTAGAAGCTTCCCGGGGTCTCGGCGGCGATCCGCTTCGCCACCGAGTAGTAGCTGTCGGGAGACTCCGGCGGCACGTTGGTGGGCGTGACGATCACCTGGGCGCCGAAGGCCTTGAGGGCGTCCTGCTTCTCCTTCGACATCTTGTCCGGCATGGTGAAGACGCACCGGTACCCCTTCACCGCCGCCGCCATGGCGACGCCCAGTCCGGTGTTGCCGCTGGTGTTCTCGACGATGGTCGCGCCCCGGCGGAGGAGGCCCGCCTTCTCGGCCTTCTCGAGGATGTGGAGCGACATCCGGTCCTTGATGGAGCCGCCCGGGTTCACGTACTCGAGCTTGGCGAGCACCGTCGCGGAGCCGGGCTCCACCACCTTGTTCAGGCGGACGAGCGGGGTGTGGCCGATCGCGGAGAGCACGTTCTCGTGGTAGGCCATGCGCGTGTATAGGCAGGCGGTCCGGACGGCGTCAACGCGCGGGGCGGGAGGGGAGGAACGGCGATGCAGGACCCCGTGACGGAGGCCAGGGTGCGGCGCGCGGTGGCGCGCGCCACCGGCCGGGAGGCGTCCTCGGCGCCGGTGCGGCGCCTGGCCGGCCACGCCTCGCTCCGGAGCTACTGGCGGGTGGGCCTGGCCCCGGACTCGCTGGTGGTGATGGTGCTCCCCCCCGACGGGCGGCCCGAGGAGGTCACCCAGGGCGGGGCGCCCGCGGTCGACCCCTTCGTGGACGTGCAGCGGTACCTCGAGGCGATCGGCGTGCGCGTGCCCCGCATCCACGCCTTCCTGGAGGCCGAGGGGCTGATGGTGCTCGAGGACCTGGGGGACGAGATGCTCGAGACGCGGCTCGCCGCCGGCGCCGAGGCCCGCCCCCTCTACGAGCGGGCGGTGGACCAGCTGGCGCGGATGCGCGCCGCCGCCGAGGCCAGGCCGGGCGGCTGCGTCGCCTTCGGGCGCTCCTTCGACCGCGACCTCTACCGCTGGGAGCTGGACCACTTCCGCGAGTGGCTGCTCGAGGACTGGAAGGGGGCGCGGCTCGGCCCCGGGGAGCGCGAGGTGGTGGATCGGTCCTTCGACGCGATGGCCGGGGCGCTCGACGCCGAGCCGAAGGGGTTCACGCACCGCGACTACCAGTCGCGGAACCTCATGATCCTGCCCTCGGGCGAGCAGGCGGTGATCGACTTCCAGGACGCGCTCCTCGGCCCGCGCCAGTACGACCTGGTCGCGCTCCTGCGCGACAGCTACGTGGAGCTCGACGCCCCCCTCGTCGACGCCATGATCGCGCGCTACCTGGCGAGGCTGGCCGAGGCCGGCGGCCCGCGCCTCGATCCCGGGCCCTTCCGCGCGGTCTTCGACCTCCTCACCGTGCAGCGCAAGCTCAAGGACGCGGGGCGCTTCGTCGTCATCGACCGCGTGAAGGGGAACCCGGGCTTCCTCCCCTCCATCCCGGCCTCGCTCCGCTACGTGCGCGAGGCGCTCTCCCGGCGGCCGGACCTCTCCGACCTCCGGGCGGTGCTCTCCCGGCACGTTCCCGAGCTGGCGGCCTGAAGACCCCGTGCGGTCGGGCGCACCCCGGGTCGGCGGAGCCCCCGCGGATCCCCAGGCCGGCGATATCCGTCGTAACTCCCCGTCGCGCCTATGGGTTGGCGCTCGGATCCGCACGGAGGGTATGCGGCAAAATGTCGCTTACAGCCGGATCGCGACCTGCAGCCCACCTCCCGTTGCCCCGGCCGAACCACCAGATCCAGGGGCGCGGGAGGAAGGCCATGAGGAACCTCGCGATCGGCGTCCGCCTCGGGATCGGGTTCGGGGCCCTGTGCGTCTTCCTGCTCGCCGTGGGCTGGCTCGCCCTCGACCGGATGGCCTGGATGGACGAGGTGAACGACCGGATCACCCGGGGCCTCTGGGTGAAGGCCCGGGATGCCCAGGAGATCGGCCACATGGCCATGGAGATCAGCCTGGCCGCCGACTCGATGCTGCTCGCCGCCGACGAGAGCGGGGTGCGCGCCGGGGTGGCCCGGATCGACGAGCACCGCCGGACGCTCGACGCGGCCCTGGCCCGACTGGAGGCGCGGGCGGACCTGGAGGAGTCCGACCGCCGGGCCATCGACGCGGTGAAGCCCCTCCTCGCGGAGGTGGAGACGCGCCACGAGAAGGTGGAGCGGATGCTCCTCGCCGGGGACCGGGACGGCGCGATGCGCGCCATGGAAACGGAGCTCGACCCGGCCCTGGTACGGCTCGAGGCGGCGGCGGACGCCTTCATCGCCGGCACGGTGGAGCAGGTGGAGACCGCCGCCCGCGAGCAGGACGTGGCCTACGGGCGCGCCCGGACCTTCGCCATCGCGGCCATCGCGCTGGCGCTGGCCGTGGCGGTGGCCGTGGCGGGCTGGGTGACCCGGTCCATCACCGGCCCGGTCCTGACCGCGGTCCGGGCGGTGGAGCGCGTCGCCGCCGGCGACCTCCGGGACCCGCCGCCGGTGACGAGCCGGGACGAGGTGGGCCGGCTCCTGGCCGCCACGCGGTCGATGATCGAGAAGCTGGCCGCCGTCATCGGCGAGGTGCGCTCCGGCGCGGAGGGGCTCTCCTCCGCCTCGGGCCAGGTGGCGGCCACCTCCCAGCAACTCTCCCAGGGCACCGGCGAGCAGGCCGCCTCGGTGGAGGAGACCACCTCGAGCCTGGAGGAGATGAGCGCGTCCATCACCCAGAACGCCGAGAACGCCCGCCAGACCGAGTCCATGGCCAAGGAAGGCGCCCGCAACGCCGAGCAGGGCGGCGCCGCGGTGCGGGAGACGGTCGAGGCGATGAACGCCATCGCCGGCCGGATCTCCATCATCGAGGAGATGGCCTACCAGACGAACCTGCTCGCGCTCAACGCGGCCATCGAGGCGGCCCGCGCCGGCGAGCACGGCCGGGGCTTCGCCGTGGTCGCGGCCGAGGTCCGCAAGCTGGCCGAGCGGGCCCAGGCGGCGGCGAAGGAGATCGCGTCGCTGGCCGCCTCGTCGGTGCAGGTGGCCGAGCGATCGGGAGGCCTCATCGGCGAGCTGGTTCCCACCATCCGGAAGACGGCGGACCTCGTCCAGGAGGTGGCCGCCGCCTCGCAGGAGCAGTCGTCGGGCGTCACCCAGGTCTCGAAGGCCATGGGGGTGGTGGACCAGGTCACGCAGCGAAACGCCTCGGCCGCGGAGGAGCTGTCGTCCACCGCCGAGGAGCTGGCCTCCCAGGCCGAGGCGCTGCAGGCGGTGGTCGCTTTCTTCACGCTGGCCCACGTCGCCACGCCGGCGCGCCCCGCGGCGGCCCGGCCGCCGCCTCCCCCGGCCCCGAGGCTGGCCGCCCCGCTCCACGCCCATCCGTCCCCCGCCGGCGAGGGCGGGCGCCCGAAGGGGAACGGGGCCGCCGGGGACCCCGGCTTCCGGCGCTTCTAGATCCGTCTCCGACGCGGCGCGGACGAGCCCGGGCCCGCGCGCTTGCTCGCCGGGGCG
>DATIUR010000163.1:0-2939 GCA_035466675.1 Anaeromyxobacteraceae bacterium
CCATCTCCGCGGGGCGGCGCGCGAGGCGCAGCCGAAGCGCGCCGGGGACCCGCGCCGCGGGGGTGGCGCCCCGACGGAGCCGCCGGCGGGGCGGGGGCGCGGCCCCCGTACGATCAGATGAGGCCGCGGGAGCGGCGCAGCAGCTCGATCGTCTTCTGGTACTCGACCTCCCAGGCGCTGGTGCCCTCCTGGAGGTGCTTCAGGCGCGCCCGGGCCTCCCGGTCGATCTCCTCGTCCACGTCGAGGTGCCGCTTGAAGATGGCGAAGATCTTCCGGCGCAGCTCGTGGTCGGGAGAGTAGACCTCCTCCACGTTCCGCGAGACGAGCAGGAACTCGATCATCTGGCCGATGACGTACTCGATCCCCTCGTCGCCCATCTTGAAGCCGCGGACGTCCGCCATCTCGCGCTTCACCTGGTTGAATCGGGAGTGGTCGTAGCCGCGGCGCTCGAGGGCCTCTCGCGTGGCGGCGTTCACCCGCTCCTCGGCCGCGAGGTACTCCTTCATGATCGCCGCCATGTCCATCTCGGCGTCGGCGATGCGGAGCGTCTCCACCTCGACGTCCCCGTCCTGCATGAGGGTCTGGACCACCTCACGGGCGATCGTCGGGATGACCTTCGGGTAGAGCCGCATGGTGGGTTGTCCCTCGGGTCGCGGCCCGCGCCGCAGGCCCGAGGCCGGTTGCGAAGACCGCGCAACAAAAAGGTAACGCCGTATAGCCCCCGTCCCACGGGGGTGGCAAGGAAAAAAGGTCCTCCTCTCGCATGTTCCGTGCGCGCCCCGGGCGACGCACCGGCCTTCTCGGGCCCGCCCCCTCCCGGGCCGCGCGCCCCCCCCCGAGGCGAGCCGCGGCGCCACCCCCGGAGGTTCCGCTTCCCGGCTACTGCGCGTAGATCTTCATCACGTCGCCGAGGAGCTTGAGCGCCTCCGCCTTCGGCCGCTGGAACGAGTTGCGCCCCATGATCGAGCCGAACCCGCCCCCCGCGGCGATCTCGGACACCTCCTTCAGGATGTCCTCGGTGCCCTTCGCCTCGCCGCCGGAGAAGATCACGATCCGCTTCCCCCCGAAGGCGCTCTGCACGACGTGCCGCACGCGGTCGGCCAGGGTCCTGGTGGGAATGGCGTGCTTCTCGAACACCTTCTTCGCCTCGGCCTGCTCGACGAAGTCCTTGGGCGGCTTCACCTTGATGACGTGCGCCCCGAGCTGCGCGGCGATCTGGGCCGCGTAGGCGATCACGTCGATGGCGGTCTCGCCGTCCTTGGAGATGCCCTCGCCGCGCGGGTAGCTCCACACCACCACCGCCAGGCCCTTGCGCTTCGCCTCCTCGGTGAGCTCCCGCAGGTCCTGGTACATCGTGTTGCGGGCGCTCGACCCCGGGTAGATCGTGAAGCCGATGGCCGAGCAGCCCAGGCGCAGCGCCTCGTCCACCGAGCCGGTCACCGCCGAGACGGGGGCCGACATCTTGGCGAGCGAGTCGGAGTTGTTGAGCTTCAGGATGGTCGGGATCTGCCCGGCGAACCGGGCCGCCCCCGCCTCGATGAAGCCGAGCGGCGCCGCGTAGGCGTTGCAGCCCGCGTCGATGGCGAGCTGGAAATGGTAGTCGGGATCGTAGCCCTCCGGGTTCGGCGCGAACGAGCGGGCCGGCCCGTGCTCGAACCCCTGGTCCACCGGGAGGATGACGAGCTTGCCCGTCCCCGCCAGCCTGCCGGTCATGAGCAGCCGGTGGAGGTTGGCGAGCGTCCCGGGGTTGTCCGAACCGTACCAGGACAGGATCTTCTTCACGCGCTCGGTGGTGGTCTCCGGCATGGCCGTCTCCGCTCCCCTTCGGTTGGGTTCTGGATCGCCCGCAATCTAGGGACGCGCGCCCCGGCGAGGCAAGGGGAAACGCCCGGGCCGCGGAGCGATCCCGCCGCCCCGATCAGCCGGCCCGCCGGTCCGCCGCGACCGGGTGCGGCGCGGCCCCGGCCCCGGTCCGCCCGGCGCGCGGGTAGCAGCGGACCGCGTATCCGCACCCCTCGGCCCGGCAGCGGGCCTCGTCGCGGCCGAGCGCGGCGGGGGGGACGTCGCCCGCCTCGCGGGCCGCCGCCCATGCGGCCCGGGGCGCCTCCGCCGCGAAGCGGGCCAGGTCCTCGGGCTCCACCGGGAGGGCGACCGCCCGCTGCCCGCCTCGGAGGAACTGCAGCTCGGCCCTCACCCTGGTGCCGGGGTGGGCCCGCGACGCGGCCAGCGCGTAGGCCACGAGCTGCAGCCGGTAGCGCTCCGGCGCCGCCGGCCGCGGCGATGCGTACTTGTAGTCAATGACCGTGGCCGTGCGCCGGCGGGGATCCAGGACCAGCGCGTCGATGGCGCCGACCAGGTAGGCCGCCGGGAGGCCGCCCGACCCCTCCAGCCGCAGGAGGAACGGCACCACCCGCGCCAGACGCCCGGCGCGGGCCGCCTCCGCCAGCCCGCGGCCGCGCGCCGAGTCGGCGAACCGGGAGACCTCGCCCAGGATCCGCCGCACCGCCGGCGCGCCCGGATCGTAGCCGCGCCGGGCGCAGGCGGCCGCGAGCTGGGCGCGGCGCTCGAGCGGCGGCGCTCCCAGGTCGATCTCCGCGAGCAGCCCGTGCGCGAGCGACCCGCGCGCCGTCGCCCGGGCGGGATCGTCGGCCGGGTCGACCCCCGGCCCGCCGCCCGGCTCCGGCACGCCCAGCGTTCGCCCCAGCCAGTGCCGGCGCGGGCAGCGCGCGTGCTCGGCGAGATCGGTCACGGCGATCCGGATCGCGGCGGGGGGAGGCCGGGCCGCCAGGGCGGGGGGAGCGATCGGCTCGGCCGCCGGGGGCGCCACGGGCGGGTCGCCGGGCGGTGGCGGGCCGGCCGCGTCGGTGGCGGCCTGCGCGGCGGGCACGCGCCGGACCAGGTCGGGGCGTGCCGAGGCGGCCGCCTCCACCAGGGCCCTC
>DATIUR010000164.1:0-3278 GCA_035466675.1 Anaeromyxobacteraceae bacterium
GCGCGCAGGGAGCCCGCGACGCCCTGGCCGCCCTCTTCGGCGAGGCGCCCGGCCCGGCCGGGCCCGACCCGCAGGACGCCCTCGAGGCGCTCTTCCGGAAGAAGTGACGGCCGGGCCCGCCGTCACGAGCCCCCGGCCCGCACCGAGCCCGACTCGCGCTCCGGAGCGCGCCGGAGCAGCGGGGCGAACCGGTTCCCGGCCAGGGTGAGGCCCAGCGCGAAGAAGGCGGCGGCCAGGCCCAGGGCCGCGTTCCAGTAGACCGGCGCCGAGAGCGCGAGGCGCAGGAGCACGGTCGCCACGGCGAGCCCGGAGTTCCGGAAGACGACGTGGTAGCTCCCGCTGTACCGGAGGGAGACGAGCACCAGGAGGACGTCGGCGAGGACCAGCACCGTGTAGAACGACTCGAAGAACTCCGCCCCCTCCCCCACCAGGGAACGCGCGGCCAGCACGGCGAAGACCCCGACCAGGACGAGCGAGATGGTCTTCTTGGCGCCCACGAAGCCCCGCGTCTCCTTGGCGTCGTCGGAGAGGGGGCGATGCCGCTGCGCCGCGTAGTAGAAGCCGAGCACCACGAAGAGGGCCAGCGCGCCGAAGCCGTTCGCCACCATGTGCAGGACGGACTCGCGCGCCCCCTCCCAGGTCACGGGCTCGTCCAGGTAGCCGAACTCCTCGAAGGAGTGGCGGAGCAGGATGAGCGAGAAGATCTCGATCTGCTTGCCGGCCGCCGCGGTGACCGACCGCGCCAGCGCGAAGGCGAGCCCCACCACCTCGAAGGCGAGCAGGAGGGTGAAGGCCACCTCCACGGCCCGGAAGTGGTTGCGGGGGAAGCGGAGGGCGAGGCCGCCGGGAAGGAGGCCGCGCCGGCCCAGCTCGATGAGCAGCACGTCCCCCAGGAACACGAGCACCAGGACGGCCGCCACCGCCCGGCGGGTCCGGGTGCCCTCCCAGAAGGCTTCCAGTCCGTCGAAGAGGCGGCCCAGGGCGGCGAGCATGGCGGCCCCTCAGGCCGTCTCCGACGCGATCCAGGCCAGGTAGGGCGCGCTGCCGGCCTCCACCGGGACGGCGATCACCTCGGGGACCTGGTAGGGGTGGAGCGACAGGACGCGATCCCGGAGCGCCTCGAAGCGTGCGCGGGTGGTCTTGAGCAGGAGCAGCGCCTCCCCGTCGTCCTGCACCTTCCCCTCCCAGCGGTAGATCGACCGGATCCCGGGGAGGACGTTGCCGCAGGCGGCCAGCCGCTCCTCCACCAGGGCCCGCGCCATCGCGGCCGCCCGCTCCGCGTCGGGCGCGGTGACGAGGACCACCAGCGCGTCGGTCGGGCCAGGCGCCGTCACAGCCCCGCCGCCTTCGAGACGATCTCGCGCATGATCTCGCTCGTCCCCCCGGCGATGGTGAGGGCCCGCACGTCCCGCCAGGCGCGGGCCACGTCGGTCTCGACCACGTAGCCCATCCCGCCGTGGAGCTGCATGCAGTCGTAGGCGACGCGCTGGGCGAGCTCCCCGGCGAAGAGCTTGGCCATGGAGATCTCCCGGACCGCCGGCTCGCCCCGGGCGAACAGGTCGCAGGCGCGGTAGGTGAGCCAGCGGGCGGCCTCGATGGAGGCGAGGTGGTCGGCCAGCCGGTGGCGCCAGGCCTGGAAGCCCGTCAGCGGGCGGCCGAAGGCGTGCCGCTCCTGCCCGTAGCGGATGGCGTCCTCCACCGCGAGCTGCATGCCGGCCACCGCCTGGATGGCCGCCACCAGCCGCTCTCCCTGGAAGTTCTGGAGCACGTGGGCGAAGCCCTGGTTCTCCTCGCCCAGGAGCCAGCGCGCCGGCACGCGGCAGTCCTCGAAGAAGAGCACGGCGGTGTCCGAGGCGGGCAGGCCCACCTTCTCGAGCTTCCGCGAGACCCCGAACCCCTTCACGTCGGTGGGGAAGAGCAGCAGGGAGAGCCCGCCGTGTCCCGGCCCACCGGTGCGCACGACCAGGGTGAGGAAGTCGGCCCGCGTCCCGTTCGTGATCCACATCTTGGCCCCGTTCACCACGAGGTCCTCGCCGTCGCGCCGCGCGGTGGTGCGGATGGCCGCCACGTCCGAGCCGGCGTCCGGCTCGGAGACGGCCAGCGCCGCGATCCGCTCGCCCCGGATGGCCGGGGCCAGGAACTCGCGCTTCTGCTCCTCGGTGCCGAGGTCGCCGATGACCGGGATGGCCATCTCCCCCTGGACCAGCATGGCGGTGGCCAGGCCGGCGTTCCGGCACCGGCCCAGCTCCTCCGCGTAGGCCACCACGTACCAGTAGTCGAGGCCGGAGCCGCCGTAGGCCGGGTCGTGGCGGATGCCGAAGAACCCCATCTCGCCGAACGTCCGGAACAGGGAGCGGGGGAACTCCTCCGCCGCGTCCCACTCCCGCGCGTGCGGCGCCAGCTCCCGCTCGCAGAAGTCCCGCACCGTCCGGCGGAAGACCTGGTGGTCCTCGGAGAAGGGCTCGAAGGCGACCGGGTTCCTCGCGGCCATGGGGGCCTCCCCCGCGCTAGCGGCCGAGCATCGCCTTCTTCAAATCTTGGTCGGCCGGCTTCGTCCCCAGCCAGTTCCGGAAGAGGGCGTCGGCGAAGGCCTTGCCGGGCACCGTGGCGCTCCCCCCGCCGGTGGCCGAGAGGGTCGTGCCCTCGCCCGGGACGTAGGTGACGACCAGCTCGCCGCCCTCCTTCACGTCCGGGATGGCGCCGGCCACGCGCTCGAGGTCGGCCCGGGCCTGGGCGGCCTGGGCCCCGGAGTTGGCGTCGAAGCCGTCCCGGAATGCGCCCAGGATCGAGTCCCTGCCCACGTCGCGCAGGAAGACCATGCGCACGCGCTTGGGGGCGTCCGCGGCCACGATCGCCTCGGGGTCGGAGGCGGGCGCGGCCAGGTAGAGGGCGCCCACGTACACCTTGATCACGAACTTCTTGCGGATCCCGGCGCCGTTCAGGGCGAGCGTCTGGCCGGCCACGGTGACGGTCTCGTCCAGCTTCACGCCGGCCACCTCCCGGGCGGAGGCGGGCGCGGCCAGGGCGAGGCCGAGAAGAGCGGCGAGGACGGGCTTCATGTTGACCCTCCGTGATGATGGGGCCCCGAATCTACCTCGGCGGCGCCGCTCCGGCGCGGGACCGACCCGAACGGGCCGGCGCGGCGCCCGGGCGGGGTCACCGCATCGTGCAGCAGAGGATCTCGAGGGAGAGCGAGGAGGTGGCGTCGGCGGGCTGCGCGCCGGGGTCGCGGCGCCTGAGGATCCGCAGGCCCTGCGCCACCTCGGTGGCGCGGCAGC
>DATIUR010000165.1:0-11272 GCA_035466675.1 Anaeromyxobacteraceae bacterium
GGCGCGGCGCGACTGGTACCAGCGCCTCGCCGATCGCGTGAACGCCGACCTGGAGGCGGCCGGCTTCCCGCCCTGCGCGGCCGGCCGCATGGCGCGCGCCTGGAACTGGCCGGTCTCGGAATGGGTGAGGCGCGTCGAGGAGGAGGCCGAGAAGCGGCCGGCGGTGGCGGGGGTGTTCTTCGACCTCCGCCGGGCCGGAGGCCACCTCGACGTCCAGCCCATCGAGGCGGCGCTCTCCGCCGCCGGCCGCCGGCAGCTCTTCGTGCGGCGGCTGGCCAAGACCGCCCTGGAGGCCTCGCCTCCGCACGGGTTCCTCATCCGGCTGCGCGGGGAGTCCTCGACCGTCGACCTGAAGGCGCAGGGCATCTCGCCGGTGGTGTGGCTGGCCCGCTGCTACGCCGTCGAGGCCGGGACGCCGGCGCGGAACACCCTCGAGCGCCTCGAGGCCGCGGTCCGCGCGGGGATCATGGCCGAGACCGTGCGCTCCAACGTGGCCGAGGCCTACCGCTTCCTGCTCGGCCTCCGCCTGCGGCTGCACCTGCGGCTGCTCGCGGACGGCAAGCCGACCACGGACGCGGTGGCGCTCTCGCAGCTCACCGGCATCGAGCGCAGCCGGCTCAAGGACGCCTTCCGGGCCATCAAGGGGTGGCAGGACATGGCCGCCTACCGGTACCAGCCGAACTTGCTCTAGGACGCGATGACATCCCGGCTCCGGGCTCCAGGCTTCGGGCTCCGGACCTCGGGCTTCGCAGGAGACGGGCCGCGACCGCGCACATGTCCACGGAACCCACGATCGCGACCGACGCCGTCGCCTTCCTGCGATCGACGCCGCCCTTCGACGGGCTGCCGCAGGCTCTCTTCGACGAGGCGGCGCGCTCGCTGGACGTCGTGGAGCACCCCGCCGGCACCTGGCTCGCCCGCGCCGGCGGGGAGCCTCTCCTTCACCTGCACGTCATCCGCGGGGGGACCGTGCGCCTCGAGCGCGACGGCCGCACGCTCCAGATCCTCGAGGAGGGTGAGACCTTCGGCTACACCTCGCTCCTCACCGGCGCCGCCACCATGGACGTGCAGGTGGAGGAGGACCTGGTCGCCTACCGGATCCCCGGGGCGGAGTTCCGCCGCCTCCTCTCCGACGCGAGGTTCGCCGGCCACTTCGCGCTGGGGCTCTCGGAGCGCCTTCGCGTCAGCCTGGCGCGCTCGCCGGTGGCGAGCCTCCGATCGGACCTGGGCGCGGAGGTCCGGGAGCTGGCGCGCCGGTCGCCGGTGTGGGTGGGGCCGGACGCCACCGTGGGGGAGGTGGCGCGCCTCATGCGCGAAGAGCGCATCTCCTCGGTGCTGGTCCGGGGCGATCCGCCCGGCATCGTCACCGACCGCGACTTCCGCGGGCGCGTCCTGGCCGAGGGTCTCGGCCCCGACACGCCGGTCGCCCGCATCCTGACCCGGCCGCTCCGGACCGTGGAGGCCTCGACACCGGTCCACGCCGCCTGGACCGCCATGCTCGACGGGGGGATCCACCACCTGGCCATCGCGCGCGGGCCCGCCATCGTGGGCGTGCTCACCTCGACCGACCTGCTCCGCTGCCAGCAGGTGCCCCTGGCGCTGATCCAGCAGGTGGAGCGGCTGGCCGGACGGGAGAGCCTCCCGGGCTACGGGAAGCTGGTGGCCGAGATGACCGCCATGCTCCTGGGCGGCGGGCTCGAGGCCTCGCACATCGCCGGGTTCGTGGCGCGGCTCAACGACGCCCTGGTGAAGCGCATCCTGGAGTGGGCCGAGGCGGACCTCGGGCCCCCGCCGGCGCCCTACGCCTGGATCGCCTTCGGGTCGGAAGGGCGCAAGGAGCAGACGCTGCTCACCGACCAGGACAACGCCCTCGTCTTCGCCGACGCCGGCGTCGCGCAGCGCGAGTGGTACCAGCGCCTCGCCGAGCGCGCGAACGCCGACCTGGAGGCGGCGGGCTTCCCGCCCTGCGCGGGCGGCTACATGGCCCGGCGGTGGAACGGGCCGCTCTCGGAGTGGGCGGAGCGCTTCTCGGGCTGGATCGAGGTCCCGAACCCGCAGGCCCTGATGGTGGCGGCGATCTTCTTCGACTTCCGTCCGGTCGGGGGCGGGCTCGACCTCGGACCCCTCCACGAGGTGGTGGCCCGCGCCGCCGCCCGCCCCGTCTTCCTGCGCTTCCTCGCCCAGGCGGCGCTGGGGTTCCACCCGCCGCCGCTCCTCCTGCTCCGGCTGCGGGGCGCGTCGTCGGTGGTGGACCTCAAGGCCCACGGGATCGCGCCGGTCGTCTTCCTGGCCCGCTGCCACGCTCTCGAGGCGGGGACGCGGGCGCGCGGCACCGTGGAGCGGCTCGAGGCCGCGGTTCGCGCCGGCTTCCTGGAGGAGGAGACGGCCGCCACCGTGACCGAGGCCTACCGGTTCCTGATCGGGCTCCGGCTCCGCCTCCAGCTCCGCCGCCTGGCGGAGGGGAAGACCCCGAGCAACGCCGTCGCCTTCTCGGAGCTGGGCGCGGTCGAGCGGAGCCGGATCAAGGAGGCCTTCCGGGTCGTCAGGTCCTGGCAGGAGCTGGCCGCGCACCACTTCCAGACGAGCTTCTGAGGCCGAGGAGGAGCAGGAGCGGGACCACCTCCACCGCCGAGGCCCAGGCGAAGAGCGGAGCGGCGGAGCGGAAGGCGTCGTAGCCGGCCCCGGCGAGCTGGTAGGCCGCCGTGTTCCCGAGGCCGAAGACCGTCGCGCCGAAGAGGGCCTGGCCGGTGGCGCGCAGGCGAGGGGGGACGAAGCGGGCCATGGCGCCCACCGCCGACCCCCAGAACATCCCGAAGGTGAAGCCGTGCAGGAGCTGGAGCAGGACCAGCTCCGCGGCCGAGCCGGCCCGCGCCACGAGCAGCCAGCGGAGCGAGGTGGCGGCGAAGGCGAGGGCCAGGAGGGCCCGCAGCGAGAGGCGCCGCTCCAGGAGGGGGAAGGCGAGCAGCACCGCCATCTCCGCCACCACGCCGGCGCCCATGCCCCAGCCGGTCACCTCCGCGGCGAGCCCGCGGTCCCGGACCAGCACGCCGAAGAGGAAGTGGTAGGGGGCGCACGACCCCCAGTGCACCGCGCAGATGGCGAGAAAGAGGAGTAGCCGCCGGTCGCGCAGGAGCCCGGCCATCTCGCGCAGGCCGGGGCGAAGCCCCACCGTGGCGGGCGTGGCGGGGAGGGTGCGCGCCGCCAGGGCGTAGCCGGCCACGCACAGGGCCACCGCCGCGGGCACGAGCGGGTCGCCGGAGACGTCGCCCCGCGCGGTGAGGGCCTGGCCGAGCGCCACGGCCAGCGCGATGAAGCCGAGCGAGCCGAAGAGCCGGATCCTGGCGTAGGAGTGGCCCGGGCGCTCGCGGGTCCACTCGATCGACACCGAGTCGGCCAGGGGGATGATCGCTCGCTCGCCCAGCGCCTGGGCGAAGACGACCGCGCCCACCGCCAGCGGCGTGCGGGCGAGCGGGAGGAAGAGAGCCGCCAGGACCGCCACCAGGCTGGCCCGGCGCAGGGCCCGGGTAGGCGTGGCGCGGCGGTCGGCCCAGGCGGCCCAGCCGACGGCGACGAGCGGGCCCAGGAGCGACGGGATCATCTGGACGGAGGCCACCGCGCGGCCGCCGAAGCCCAGGCCGAGCAGGTAGGGCGCGAAGAACGGCATGTAGGCGCCCACGTTGCCGTAGTAGAGGAAGTAGAAGAGGCGCAGGCGCCCGGTGGGGACCATCTGGTATGTTCCCGTCTACCATGGAGCCCGCTCCCCGCTGAGGTCCGCGAACGATGGGCGACCTGGTCGGGATGGTGCTGTGCGCCGGGCTCGGCACGCGGCTCCGCCCGCTCACCGAGCTGCTCCCCAAGCCCGCCGTGCCGGTGGGGGGCGTTCCGCTCGTGGCCTGGAACCTGGCGCTCCTCCGCGGCGCCGGCGTCCGCCGCGCCGTGGTGAACGTGCACCACCTGCCGCGGGTCATGGCCCGGGCGGCGGAGGAGGCGGCGGCCGCGCTCGGCCTCCCCCTGGCCGTCTCGCCGGAGCCGGAGATCGCCGGGACCGGCGGAGCGCTCCGCCAGGCTCGACCCCTGCTCGCGGGGGCGGACGAGATCGTGGTGGTGAACGGCGACGTCCTCTTCGACCTGGACCTCCCCGCCGCGATCGCGGCGCACCGGGCCTCCGGCGCGCTCGCCACCATGGTGCTCCTCCCCATGCCGGCGGGCGCCCGCTACGCCGCCGTCGAGGTGGACCGGGCGGGCGCGGTCCGCCGGATCGCCGGCAGGTTCGGCCCGGGCGGAGCGGGGCTCGTGCCCTGGCACTTCTCCGGGGTGCACGTCCTCTCCGGCCGCGCCCTGGACGAGGTGCCCGCCGTGCCGTTCGAGTGCGACGTGAACCGGCACGTCTACCCGCCGCTGATGGAGCGGGGGCTCGTGCGGGGCTTCGCCGCCTCCGGGTTCTGGAGCGACCCCGGCACGCCGGCGGGCTACCTGGCGGCGAACCTGGAAGCGGCGGCCGGGCGCGTTCCCCTGGCCCGCTTCCCGGGCCTGGCGCCGGCCCGGATCGGCCCGGGGACCGTGATCGAGCCCGGGGCCGAGGTGGGCGAGGACGTGGTGCTGGGCGCGCGCTGCCGCGTGCCGGCCGGCGCCGTGCTCCGCCGCGCCGTGGTCTGGGACGGCACGGCCATCGCGCCGGGCGAACGCCTGGAGGGAGCGGTCGCGGCCGGCGCGCTCCGCGTGCCCGCGGCGGGTTGACGGCCGGTCCGGGGCGCGCGCCACCCGGCGCGCTTTCCACACAGCGGCGACCCGGCCCGCCCGGGGCGATCCCGATCGGCCGCGTGATAGGCTTCTCCTCCGATGGAGCTCGTCGCGTTCGAGGCGGCCGGTTACGCTTGCGCCCTCGACGTGCGCCACGTCCTCGAGGTCCTCGCTTCCGCCCACGTGACGCGCGTGCCCGGCGCGCCGGCGGCCCTGCGCGGCGTCCTGAACCTTCGCGGCGCCGTGCTGCCCGTTCTCGATCTCGGCATCCGGCTGGGAGGGGAGCCCGTGGCCGGGGGGGAGCGCCCGCTCGTGATCGTCGAGGTCGCGTCGGCGGGCCACTGCGCCATCCTCACCGAGTCCGTCCTCGGCCTGCGCGTGGTCGAGGATTCGAGCCTGCTGCCGCCGCCCGCCAACGTGCTCCGCTCCGCCGCGCGGCTGGTGGAGAAGATCGCGCCCCTGGAGGCTGGACGGGATCTGCTCCTGCTGAACGTGGAGACCCTCTTCGACCTCGAGGAGATCCGGCGCGCGGTCGGGAGGGCCCCCGCCCGGCGGCCCGCGGCCGCCGTCGCGCGGCCGGCGGCGGCCGCGCGGACGAATGTGGACGGCGCGTCCGCCGTGGCCAAGGCGTTCGCCGCCTCGACCCCCGCGTCCGCCGGCCTCCCTTCCGCCCCGGAGCCGCCCGCCGGGCGCGCTCGCGGGCCTCTCGCCCCGCTCCCCCCGTCGCCGGCCCCGTCGCCGGCGATTCCCCCGCAGGCGGTCTCCTCCGCGGCCATGGCCGCGGCAGGGGGCCCCTCCGCCGCGATCCCCTCCGGCGCGGTCGCTGCCGAGGCCACCCCCGGCGCGTGGCGTGCGGCGCATCCCGAGGACCGCCGCACGCGGGTCGCCGCACGACCGGAGGAGACGGCGCCCTTCGCCCGGCGCCCTCCGGCGGTCGAGGCAGGACGTCTCCGCGTGCCGCCGGCGGGCCAATCCTCTCCAAGGCTCGCGCAGGCCGCGCCGGCCCAGTCCGGCGGCCTCGCCGCCTGGAGCGAGGAGCCGTTGCCGGGGGCCGATCCGCTGCGGCGCCCCGATCCGCGGGCGGGCAGGGCTCCGCTCGTGGACCCCGTCCAGCGGGCGCCCGGGGCCCCGCCCCCGTGGTCCGAGCGCGAGGCCGCGCTGCCGGCGTCGCCGTCCGGCGGTCGGGGGGCGGAGCCGATCGACCCCGGGTCGGCCGCCCATGGCCGGACGAGCCGCTGGAGGTGGATGGCCCTCGCAGCCGCCGTCGCGGTGCTCGCGGCGGGCCTCGTCTGCGTCGCCGTCCGGGAGCCCGAGAGGCAGGCGGGCGCGCGCGGTCCGGATCGCCCGACCTCGCCGCAGCGAGGCGAGGAGCCGGCCGCGCCCCCGGTCCCGACACGGCCCACCATCGCCGCCGCGGCCCCGCCTCCCGCCGCGGAGCCGGCTCCGGCTTCCACCCCGCCCCCGCCCGCGAGCCCGGAGGCGCCCGCGCCCCAGCCGGCCCCGGTCGCGGCCGCGACGCCGCCCGCGACCCCGCAGCCGCTCCCGCCCGCACCTCCGAGCCCGGAGCAGCCACCGGGCACGATCGTCACGGTCCAGCCGGGCGACACGCTCTGGGGGCTGGCCCGGCGCCACCGCGGAAACCCGTTCCAGTGGCCGGTCCTGCACCGGGCGAACCGGACGACGGTCGTCGACCCCGACCTCATCGAGCCGGGCCAGCGCCTCCTCGTCCCCGGGAGGGCGGGCGATCTCAGGTCCGCACCTGCGCCAGAACGCAGGTGATGTTGTCCATCCCGCCGGCGTCGTTCGCCGCCTCCACCAGCAGTTGCGCGGCGCGCCGCAGGTCGCGCGAGCTGGCCCCGATGATCTGGGCCAGGTCGGCGTCGGCGACCATGCCGGAGAGGCCGTCGCAGCAGAGGAGCAGCACGTCCCCGTCGACGAGGGCCACCCGCTGGAGGTCCACCTCCACCGAGGCCTTCATGCCCAGCGCCCGGACGATGACGTTCTTGTGCGGGAAGGCCGCGATCTCCTCGGGCGTGGGGTTGCGGTTCTTCACGTAGTCGTTGAGGAGCGAGTGGTCCTCGGTGAGCTGGCGCAGGCTCCCGCCCCGGTACAGGTAGGCGCGGCTGTCTCCCACGTGGCCGACCAGGACCGCCTCGGTCCCCTTCACGAAGTAGGCGGCCACCAGGGTGGTGCCCATTCCCTTGAGCCGCGCATCCGACTGCGACCGCTCGTGGATGCGCTGGTTGGCGACCTTCACGCCGGTGAGGAGGCGGTTCTCGTCGTGGGCGCGGGCGGGGTCCTCCTTGAAGGGCCAGGTGGCCTCCTCGTCGCGGCCGGTCATCCGGAAGAACTCGGCCATCTCCTCCACCGCGATCCGGGCGGCCACCTCGCCGGAGGCGTGGCCTCCCATGCCGTCGGCCACGCAGAAGACCTGCTCCTCGGGCAGGAGGAGGTAGGCGTCCTCGTTGTGCGTCCGCCGCCGGCCGACGTCGGTGAACCCTGCATACGCGATCTGCATCCAGGGCCCGAGCGTATCGCCCGGTTCCGGGCGGGTCAAACCTGGCCGGGGACGGCCCGGCCGGGCACGATCACCTCCACCGGGGGGCCGGTGGTCACCCGCACCTCGCCCGGGGAGGCGTACAGGTCGCCGTCCACCGTGAAGCGGAGGCCCTCCGCGTCCACCAGGAGCTCGCGGGCGACCTCGTCGAGCGCGAGCCGCCGCCGCCAGGGCCGTCCGGCCGCGATGCGGGGGGCCGCGAGCGCCACCTGCAGGAGGCTGCCCGTCACCCCGACGGCGTGGAAGAACCCGGGCTGCTCGGCGCAGCGGGCCAGGGCGCGGAATCCGAAGCCGATCTGCGGCACCGAGCCGGCCAGGAGGGCGAGGTAGCTCTGCTCCGGCCACTCCTCTCCGTCGCTCGCCACGCGGAGCCGGTCGTGGCGCGACAGCTCCCGCGCCAGCCGGCCGTTCACGAGCGACGAGGCCATCCCGCGCAGGACGAGCGAGGCCGCCGCCGCCGGCGCCGCCCGGCCGCCGGCGTAGTAGGCCTCGAGGAAGGCCACCATCGCCCCGGTCCCGAAGAGGAAGCCGAAGATGGGCGGCCGACCGTCCACCTCGATCCGCAGCAGGTCGCGCTCGACGATGCGCAGGGGAAGGCCGGCCCGGCGGCGCGTCACCACGTCCCAGAGGATCCGCTCCGGGTTTCCCCGGATGCCGTTGGCGCGGGCCACCGTGTTCATGGACCCGCCGCGCAGGAGCAGGAGGCGGGGGAGGGGCTCCGCCCCGCGGGTCCGGGCCAGGGCGGTCATCACCACGTGGATCGTCCCGTCGCCTCCGTTCACCCCCAGCACGTCGATGCGGGAGGCCCGGAAGCGCTCCAGGGCGCGGTCCAGCTCGTCGGGCGTGGAGGCGTCGAGCAGCTCCCCGTCGGCCCCGAGCAGCTCCCGGAGCCGCCGGGCGGTGCCCGGGCGGCGGCGGTTGCGCCGCGAGCGAGGGTTGTTCACGATGCCGATGCCGCCCATGTCACCCCGGCGGTGTGCCCGACCGGGCCGAGTTTGATGCGCGTGCGCTCCGCGGTCAAACGGAGAAGCGATCCGGTCGCCGCCACGGTAAGATGGCCCCGGATGAGCTTTCTGCACGAGCCGGGGGATCTCGCGCGAACGCCGCTGGCCGCCCTCCTGCTCGAAGCATTCAACCTGCGCGCCTCCGGCGTGCTCTCGGTCGAGCACGGGGGAGGGACCTCCCGCCTCTACCTGCGGGCGGGCGCGCCGGTCGGTGCGCAGGTGTTCGCCGGCTTCCGGCCGCTCGGGATGATCCTGCTCCAGGCGGGGCTCATCGACATCGACGCGCTCTCGCGGAGCCTGCAGCAGATGGCCGAGACCGGGCGGCCCCAGGGGGAGATCCTGGTGTCCATGAAGGCGGTCGGCCGCGCCGACGTGGACCGGGCCCTCCAGGAGCAGCAGGCCGGCTACTTCCAGCTCATCGCCGCCCTGGAGGCGGGCGCGTACGCCTTCGACGCGGCGGCGCCGCTGCCGGAATGGACGCGGAGCACGCTCCTCTCGCCGCTGCGCACCATCGTGGACGCGCTCGAGCGGCCACAGGCATCCGGGCTCGTCGCCTCGGCGCTCCAGCCCGCCGCCGGCGGCGGGGTCCGGCTCGCGAGCGGGTACGCGGCGGCGGCGCCGGAGTTCCGCTGGACCGAGGACGAGCGCGCCCTGGTGGCGCGGCTCGCGCGGCCGGCCCGCATCGAGGACTTCTTCGCCCCCTCGCCCGTGCGCCCCGAGCGGGCGCAGGCGATGCTCGCGGCGCTCCTCCTGCTCGGCCTGGCGGTGCCGGGCGGCGAGCGGACCACCCCGGCGCCGGAGGAGGGGGCCGGGCTCGCGGCGGGACGGGTCGCCCCGGCGGCGGAGGAGCCCATGACGCCGGGCACGGCCGCCCGGCGGAGCGATCCGGCCGAGGCGCGCGCCCGCCGGCAGCGGCTCCTCCAGCGGGCCATGTCGAGCATCGGGGTCGGGCCGTTCGGGGGCCGCCCGCAGCCTCCCCCCGGCGGGGCCGGCCCCGCCACGCCGGCCGCGCCCGGGGCGGCGCCGGGGACCGGCGAGTCCTCGCTCCGCAAGGCCTTCCAGGCGGTGGCGCCGCGCGCCGGCGAGAGGAGCCTCTTCGCGCGCCTGGGGCTCCCGGAGGGAGCCTCGCGCGACGAGGTGAAGCAGGCCTACCTGCAGCTCGCCAAGGGGTTCCACCCGGACCGGTTCACCGCACCGGACCTGGCCGACCTGACCGAGGCCGTGAAGGAGTTCTTCACGGCCGTGAACGAGGCGTACGAGATCCTCTCGGACGAGCGGCGCCGCGCCGAGTACGTGGCGGCGCGCCACGGGGCGGCGCGCGAGAAGGAGGAGACGGCGCGGGTGGACCACGTCAAGGGCGACGCGTGCCTGCGCACCGGCGACATGCCCCGCGCCCGCGGCTTCTTCGAGGCGGCCTACCGGGCCGACCCGCGACCGGAGTACCAGGCCTCCATCGCGCTCACCCTCGCGCTCGACCCCCAGCGCCGCGACCTGGCCCGGGCGCGCTCGCTCGTCGAGGAGTCGATGAAGGCCGGAACCACCAGCCGGGCCCTCTACGCGGCCGGCGTCGTCTCCCGGCTCGAGGGAGACCTGCGCCTCGCCGAGGAGCAGTTCCGCAAGGCCGTCGATCTCGACCCGAAGAACCAGGACGCGGTCAAGGAGCTGCGGGGGCTCCAGGCGCGCCGCTCGGTCCACCGCGATTGACGCCACGGAGGGCGGGCTCCGGGCCCGAGCCTCCGGGCTTCGGCGGATCGCGTGGCGGAAGTGACGGCGTCGCCGCGGGAGCCCGCGGCCCGTAGCCCGTGCACCCAGGTCCCCGTCCTTGACTCAGCCCGCTTTCTTGGGCCAGATGGATCCCCGGCGCGCGGAAAAACGCGCGGAAAGGCGACCACTTGGCGAAGCAACACCTCCTCCTCGTCGACGGCGATCCGAAGTCGCTGCGCGTCATGGAGGTGAGCCTCAAGAAGGCGGGCTTCTCGGTCACCACCGCGGTGAACGGCGCGGACGCCCTCGCCAAGTGCGAGATCTCGCCGCCGGACCTGATCCTGTCCGACACCAAGATGCCGGAGATGGACGGCTTCGAGCTGTGCCGGCGGCTCAAGCAGGACGAGCGGTACCGGGGCACGCCCTTCATCTTCCTCACCGGCCAGAAGTCGGTCGAGTACAAGGTGAAGGGGCTCGAGCTGGGCGTCGAGGACTACCTCACGAAGCCCATCTACATCAAGGAGATCGTCACCCGGGTCAAGATCCTCCTGGAGAAGAAGGAGAAGGAGCGGCTCGAGAAGAAGGACCTCAAGGCCAGCTTCGCCGGGAACCTCTCCGACATGGGCGTGGTGGATCTGGTCCAGACGCTCGAGATGGGGAAGAAGTCGGGCGCCCTGCACATCAAGAACGCACGCGGGGTGGAGGCCGTCTGCTACTTCCGGGAGGGGCGCATCCTCGACTGCGAGTTCGGCGGCAAGCTCACGGGCGAGACCGCCTTCTACCGCCTGCTCAACTGGCAGGAGGGGGAGTTCGCCATCGAGTTCAAGCCCATCGAGCGGGAGGAGCGGATCCCGGTCTCGACCCAGGGCCTGCTCATGGAGGGGATGCGCCGCATCGACGAGTGGGGGCGCATCGTCGAGCAGCTCCCGCCCCTCGACCGCGCCTTCGAGGTCGACTACGGCGTCCTGGGGGAGCGCCTGGCCGAGATCCCCGACGACGTGAACGCGCTCATCCGTCTCTTCGACGGGCGGCGCACGCTCGAGCGCGTGGTCGAGGAGGCGGACTACGACGACCTGGCCGCCGCCGGCGTCATCTCCAAGCTCTACTTCGAGGGGATCATCCGCGAGCGGCGGGCGCCCCCGGCCGAGGCCGCGGCGCAGGGCGGGCGTGAGGAGACGCCGCCCCCGGACGGGCCGGAGGCCCCCCCGCCGTTCGAGCCCGGCTCGCCCGAGCTCACCCCGCCCTCCGGGATCCTGGCGCCGGGGGT
>DATIUR010000166.1:0-3174 GCA_035466675.1 Anaeromyxobacteraceae bacterium
AGGTGGGCTCACCTCGTATCCGCCCGGGCGGGCCGGAGCTCGACCCGGACGGGATCGACCGACGCGCCGGACCCGACGGCGCGAAGCGCGCACTGCCGCTCGAAGCCTTCCTTCTCGACTTCTATCGCGACGGTGTCATGCCCCGGAATCGAGCTGAGTAGAAGTCGCAAGAAGCGAGAGCCAACGCGGCGAGCACGTGCGACATCGCACGGGGTCCGGAACGGGCAGGCGATGGGCGGAGGAACATCACGTCACAACGTACCGCGGCCCGGCCCACCGGGCACGGGTCGGGCCGCCCGGCCCGGCCGAGCCGACGGCCGCCCCCGCAGCGCCGCCGGGCAGGCAGCGCCGGCCGCGGCGCGCCGCGAAGCCAGAGCGCGAGCCGGCCGTTGTCCGAAGTCGCCGCTGCGCGGGAGCGCTCGGCGGCGGCGAGTTCGGCCGGCCGCCACGGACCTCATCGCCTGCGCGCCGAGGCCCCGCGGAAGAGGCCGCGGCGCGAGGACTCGGCGGACGGAGGCGCGGCCGGGCCGGGCGGCCCCGGCCGCGACTCGACGAGCCGCCGGCCCCGCGAGCCGCGACCCGCGCTACCGCACCAGCGGGTTCGCCGCCGGAGCGGGAGCCGCCGGGGCCTCGAGCGCCCGCAGCTTGCGGAGCGCGCCGTACCCCATCACCAGGAAGATCAGGGCGAAGGCGTGGAAGCCGAGGGTCGGCCAGTCCTCGAAGACGGCGCACAGGGCCGCGTCGAGAACGTAGAGCACGATCCCGAGGACGAAGGCCCAGCCCTTCTTGCGGGCGGCGAGCAGGCCCGCGCCGACGAAGAGGCCGACCACGACCACGTCGAACCCCACCGCCACCCAGCGGGCGGCCTCGGGGCCGCCCTGCTGGATCCAGACGGTCGCAAGGGCATCGGCCGCCTGCGTGACCGCGAGCCCGAGCAGGAACGCCTGGTCCGAGCCGGTCACCGCCATGACGGTGTTCACCAGGGAGAGCCCGGCGATCCAGAAGAACCAGCTCGCTCCGCTGCGGAGCCTCTTCTCGAGCGCCTCGGGGTCCACCGCCGCCGCCGGAGCCGATGCCATCGCGTTCGCGTCCATGTCACCTCCCGTGTCCGGCTCCCATCCGACCACGGGGAGCGACGGCGCGTCGAGATCCCGGACCTCGGGCGGTGTGCGCCCGGCGCGCACAGCGTCACCGCGACGACGACCCGGGAGGCGACCTCGACCGCCCCGATGCGGCCAGCGCCTTCACCGCCTGCTCCTTGCGGTAAGCCGTGCCGCGGAACGCGGCCACCAGCTCGCCCTTCCCGTCCCGCACCTCCACGTTCACCACCGAGACCTTGCGGGAGAGCGCCACCTCCCGCGCCTCGGCGGTGAGCGTCCCCTTCGCCGCCGCGCGCGCGAAGGTGATCGACACGTCGAGGGCCAGCGCCACCGTGCCGTGCGAGTTGCACGCCGCGGCGAAGGCCAGGTCGGCGAGCGTGAAGATGGCCCCGCCCTGCACCACGCCGGCGCCGTTCAGGTGCCCGGGCCGGATGCGCATCCGCGTCCGGGCGCGCCCCTCGCCCACCTCGACGAGCCGCATCCCGCTCGCGGCGGCGAAGCGATCGGCGCGCATCATGGCGCGGACGGCGGCGAAGCGGTCGCGTGTCGCCATCTCCCCTCCCTCGTGGCGGTCGCGCCGGGCCGGGGCGCGCGCCGGCATCATGGCACGGCCGGGCCGCTCGCGGGCGCGGCCGCTCCCTGCGCCGCCAGCCGGCGCCGCCGGGCCGGGGCGGCCGCGAGCTGGCCGGCGGCGGTGGCGACGCCGAGAACGGCGCACCCGATCCAGAGGACCGTCCCCCCCAGCCGGTCGAGGACGAGGGACCCGAGCGCCGGCCCCAGCGCGAAGGCGATCCCCCAGCCCATCGAGTAGGCGCCCTGGTACTGGCCGCGCCGGGCCGCCGGGGAGAGGTGGGCCACGAGCGCGGTGGCGGTGGGCGAGTGGGCGATCTCGCCCAGGGTGAGGATCGCCACCGCCAGGGCGTACAGGATCGGCTCGCGGAAGACGGCGAAGAGGCCGTAGCCCGCGCCGGTGAGCAGGGCGGCCGCCGCCAGGACGCGGCCCGGATCGAGCCGGGCGGTGAGGCGCGGCGCCAGGGGCTGCAGGAGGGCGATCACGATCCCGTTCACCGCCAGCACCCGGCCGAACGCGGCCGGGCCGACGCCGTGCGCCTGCATGTCGATGGGCGCCGCCGCGAAGAACTGGAGCAGCGTCGAGGCGTAGAGCACGTGCAGGACCAGGAAGACGGCGAAGACGCCATCCCGCGCCACCTCGGCCAGCCCCCGGAGGACCGGCTCGCGCCCGGCGGCGGCCTCGGCCGGCCGGGTCTCCGGCACCTTGCCGAAGACCACGGCCGCGAAGAGCAGCGTGGTGGCCGCGTCGGCCAGGAAGAGGCCGGTGAAGCTCCGCTCGGCGATGGTGCCGCCCAGGACGAGCGAGACGGCGAAGCCGAGGTTCACCGCCCAGTAGTTGAGCCCGAAGGCGCGGGCGCGATCGGCCTGGGGGACGACGTCGGCCACGAGCGCCATGGCCGCCGGGCGGTAGAGGTTCGCCCCGAGGCCCAGCACGGCCACCAGCGCCGCCGCCGAGGCGGCCCCCGGCGCGAAGGCCAGCGCGGCGGTGGTGGCGGCCGTGCAGAGGAGCGAGAGGAGGACGGTGGCGCGGCGGCCGACGCGGTCGGCCAGGACGCCGCCGACGGGTCCCGCCACGATGGTCCCGGCCCCGGCCATCCCCACCAGCAGGCCCGCCGCGGCCGGGGAGAAGCCGCGCCGGACCAGGAACAGCGCCAGGAAGGGGACGACGAAGCTCGCCAGCGCGTTGACGAGCGTGCCGAGCCACAGCCACCAGAAGGTGGCCGGCAGGCCGCCCGCCACGGCCCGGGCCTCGCGGCGGAGCCAGCCCATGCGGCGCCCCGCGGCTACGCGTTCACCCGGCGCCACTCGTCGTTCGAGCGGAGCACGCAGTCCTCGATGGCGAGGCCCTGGAAGTAGTTTCCCGTGACCGCCAGCCGCGCCCCGGCCAGGCACCGGTCGATCTCCGCGACGATCTCGGCGTGCCCCAGGGCCGGGGACGGCAGGGTCAGGCGCTGCTCGTGGAGCTCGCCCAGCTCCTCCGGCCGGACGCGCAGCACCTCGC
>DATIUR010000167.1:0-2949 GCA_035466675.1 Anaeromyxobacteraceae bacterium
GTGCCCCGGCGCACCACCGCCTCCAACTCCTCTCGTTGCTCCGTCGAGAGGAGGACCACCCGCGTCGTCGGGATGCGGCCCGGACGCGATATCGAAGTCTTCATGCACAGCCATAGATCACAGGAGGATCACCGGCTCAAGCTTTCTGACAGGCGGTACTAGGCGTGGACGCAGCCGCGGCGGCGCCGCCAGCGGGGTCCGGCCCGGACCATCTCGGCCAGCCGGACGCGCTGCTCCGGGTCGAGCGCGGCGTGCACGCGGGCGAGCGCCTCCGCGGCGCGGGCCCGGACCGCCCCGAGCCGGGCCAGGCGACGGTCGATGGCCGAGGCGACGGCCTGGGCGTCGAGGGCAGGCCCGGAGAGGAGGTCGGCCAGCTCCGCGCGCACCGACGAGAGATCGGAGCGGCCGCCCGAGATGGCGGCGGCGAGCGCATCCGCCTCCTCGCCCAGGACGCGCTCCTGCTCCGGTCGGGCGCCGAGCCGCGCGGCCAGGAAGCGGACCCCGACGCGAGGGCCGCGCCGGCCGAGGTGGCGCCGCCAGAAGGCCCGTCGCAGGGCGACGAGGAGGGCAAGGGCCGAGAGCGCCCCGAGGGCGCCCCACAGGAACGAGGTCATGTGCTCTTCCTTTCGTGAGTGGGCACGAAAGGAAGGTACGAAGCCGCCCTTGCCCGGACGCTTCGGCCGCTTGAAGAAACGTGAAGCGCCTCAGCGCTCGTGCGAGAGGCCCGCCGCCACGATCTCGGCCACGTCGAGCACGCGCAACTTCTCCTCGCGTCCGGTCTCGTTCACGCCGTCCTTCACCATGGTGAGGCAGAACGGGCAGCCGGTGGCGACCACCCCGCCGGCCGGGCCGAGCGTCTCGGCCGCCTCGGCCACCCGCGCCTGGTTCACGCGTGTGCCGAGCTTCTCCTCGAGCCAGAAGCGCCCGCCGCCGGCGCCGCAGCAGAAGCCCTCGCGCCGGTTGCGGGGCATCTCCAGGAGCCGGACGCCCGGGACGGCGAGAAGCGCCTGGCGCGGCGCCTCGGTGACCCCGTTCCAGCGGGCCAGGTAGCAGGGGTCGTGGAAGGTGACGGCGCCGCCGGAGACTCCCTGGGCCGCCTCCGGGCGGAGCCGCCCCTCGGCCACCAGCCGCGCGATCAGCTCGGCGTGGTGGATCACCTGGTAGCGGCCGCCGAACTGGGGGAGCTCGTTCCGGAGGGTGTTCAGGCAGTGGGGGCACTGCACCAGGATCTTCTTCACCCCGTGGGCGTTCAGGGCCTCGACGTTCGCCTGGGCCTGCATCTGGAAGAGGTACTCGTTGCCCAGGCGGCGGGCCGCCTCGCCGTTGCAGGTCTCCTGCTCCCCCAGGATGGCGAAGGACACCTTGGCCTCCCGGAGGATCCGCACGATGGCCCGGGAGACCTTCCGCTGCCGGTCGTCGAAGGCGCCCGCGCAGCCGACGAAGAAGAGCCACTCGAACGGCCCGTCGGACGCGCGCGGCACGTCCAGGTCGGCGCACCACTCGGTGCGCTTGTTCGACCCGATGCCCCAGGGGTTCCCCTGCGTCTCGATCCCCTTGAAGACGCGGGCCGCCTCGTCCGGGAAGGCCGACTCCACCAGCACCTGGTGCCGCCGCAGGTCGACGAGCCGCGGCACGTTCTCGATCAGGACCGGGCAGGCGGTCTCGCACCAGCCGCAGGTGGTGCAGGCCCAGAAGGTGTCCGGCGCCACCACCGAGGAAAGCGGCGGGAGCGCCGCCAGGGCGGCCTCGCGGGCCGCCGGCTCCCGCGCGCGGGCGAGGGCGACGAGCGCGGGGGCCACCTCGCGCAGGTGGCGCCGGATCGTCCGGTTCACCTCCTTGTGGCTGAGGGGCTTCCCGGTCACGTGGGTGGGGCAGTGGGTCTGGCACCGCCCGCACTCGGTGCAGCTGTAGACGTCCCAGGCCTCCTTCCAGGAGAGGTCCTTCACCGTGGCCGCGCCGTAGCTCGCGTCCTCCGCCTCGAGGTCGAGCCGGCGCAGGGCGCCCTCCGGCGGCAGGCGCCGGAAGAAGACGTTCGGGAGCGCCGTGAGGATGTGGAAGTGCTTGCCGTAGGGGAGGGCGTTCAGGAAGACCAGGATGAGCGCGAGGTGGACCCAGAACGACGCGGTCCCGAGCGCCTGGACGGCGGGCGCCGGCACGCGGAGCAGATCGAGGGCCAGCGAGGCGAGCGCGCCGGCGGGGGCGAGCCAGCCGGCCGCGGCCCCGCCGGCCGTCCGCGACGCGTCGAAGAGCATGTCGGTGACCATCAGCCCGGCGATGAAGAAGAGGATCACGACGCCCTCCGTGGAGAGCGTCACGCGGTCCGGCCTGGTGACCAGGCGGCGCCACAGGAACCCCGCGACGCCCACGAGCGCGCCGAGGACCATCAGGTCCTTCGCGAAGAGGTAGGCGCGCCCGAGCGGCGCCGTCTCGGAGAGGAGCGGCAGGTGGAACCCGAATCCGGCGAATCCCATCCCGAAGAGCGTGACGGTCCGCAGGGCGAGGACCACGAACGCGCCGAAGACGAGGACGTGCAGGACGCCGGCGGTGCGCTCGCCGCGGTCGACCAGCCGCCGCTGGCCGAGGCCGAAGGCGAGGAGCGCCGCAAGCCGCTCGGCCGGTCGATCGGTGCGCGTCTCGCGCCGGAGCGCGAGCAGCGGCGCGATCCGCCGGAACAGGGTGAAGCCGAAGAAGGCGAGCGCGACGGCGAGCATCGCCGCGGTGAGGGCGGGACCCATGCCGCGGACGCTACCACCGCGGGGCGGGCCGCCCCGCAGAAAACGAGAAGGGGCGAGGCGGCGGTGCGCCTCGCCCCGGACGCGCCAGCGGCGCGGCCCCTACTGGGTGGCTCTCTCCAGGAGGCTCTTTCGCCCCTTGGGCTCGTTCTTCTTGTCGTCCTCGTCGTCGGACTTCTGGTCCTTCTTCTTGTCCGGCGTCGGCCGGGCGGGAATG
>DATIUR010000168.1:0-3104 GCA_035466675.1 Anaeromyxobacteraceae bacterium
AGGGGATCGTGAAGGTGATCTCCAAGATGGGGATCTCGACGATCCAGAGCTACCACGGCGCGCAGGTGTTCGAGGCGGTGGGCCTCTCGCAGGACTTCGTGGACGAGTACTTCACCTGGACGGCCACCCGGGTGGGCGGCGTGGGCATCGACGTCGTGGCGAGGGAGGCCCGGATGCGCAACGAGCGGGGGTTCCCGCCCAAGCGCCCCGTCTACCACACCAGCCTCCCGGCCGGCGGCCAGTACCAGTGGCGCGAGGGAGGGGAGCACCACCTCTTCAATCCGGAGACCGTCCACCGCCTGCAGCTGGCCTGCCGGACGAACGACTACCAGGCCTTCAAGGAGTACACGGCGCTGGTGAACAACCAGGCCCGCAACCTCTGCACGCTGCGGGGCCTGATGGACCTCGTGCCCGGGCCGAAGCCCGTGCCCATCGAGGAGGTCGAGCCGGTCGAGCGGATCCTGCGCCGCTTCAAGACCGGGGCGATGAGCTACGGCTCCATCTCCAAGGAGGCGCACGAGGCGCTGGCGGTGGCGATGAACCGCATCGGCGGCAAGTCGAACACCGGCGAGGGCGGCGAGGACCCGGCCCGCTACGTGCGGGAGCCGAACGGCGACTCGAAGAACTCCGCCATCAAGCAGGTCGCCTCCGGCCGCTTCGGGGTGACGAGCCTCTACCTGGTGAACGCCCAGGAGCTGCAGATCAAGATGGCCCAGGGGGCGAAGCCCGGGGAGGGCGGACAGCTCCCGGGGACCAAGGTCTACCCCTGGATCGCCAGGGTCCGCCACGCCACGCCCGGGGTCGGGCTCATCAGCCCGCCCCCGCACCACGACATCTACTCGATCGAGGACCTGGCCCAGCTCATCCACGACCTCAAGAACGCGAACAGGCACGCGCGGATCTCGGTGAAGCTCGTGGCCGAGGTCGGGGTGGGGACCATCGCGGCGGGGGTGGCCAAGGCCCACGCCGACGTGGTGCTCATCTCCGGGTACGACGGCGGCACCGGCGCCTCGCCGCTCACCTCCATCAAGCACGCCGGCATCCCCTGGGAGCTGGGGCTGGCCGAGACGCACCAGGTGCTGGTGATGAACGACCTGCGCTCGCGCATCGTGGTGGAGGTGGACGGGCAGCTCAAGACCGGGCGCGACGTGGTGATCGGCGCCCTGCTCGGCGCCGAGGAGTTCGGGTTCGCCACCGCGCCGCTGGTCGTGCTCGGCTGCATCATGATGCGGGCCTGCCACCTCAACACCTGCCCGGTGGGCGTGGCCACCCAGGACCCGCGGCTGCGGGCCAAGTTCACCGGCGACCCGGCCCACGTGGTGACCTTCATGCGCTTCATCGCCCAGGAGGCCCGCGAGATCATGGCCGAGCTGGGCTACCGGACCTTCGACGAGATGGTGGGGCGGTCGGAGCGGATCGAGATGCGCCGGGCGGTGGACCACTGGAAGGCGCGCAACCTCGACTTCTCCCGCATCCTGTTCAAGCCCACCGTGCCCAGGCACTACGGGCGCACCGCGCAGATCGCCCAGGACCACGGGCTCGACCGGACCCTCGACGCCACCACCCTGCTGGCGCTGGCCAGGCCGGCCATCGACGAGCGGAAGCCGGTGCAGGCGACCCTGCCCATCCGCAACGTGAACCGGGTGGTGGGCACGCAGGTCGGCAGCGAGGTCACCCGCCGCTGGGGCGCGGAGGGTCTGCCCGAGGACACCATCCGCTTCCACTTCAAGGGGTCGGCCGGCCAGTCCTTCGGCGCCTTCATCCCCCGCGGCGTGACGCTGTCGCTGGAGGGCGACTCCAACGACTACGTGGGCAAGGGCCTGTCGGGCGGCAAGATCGTGGTGTTCCCGCCGGAGGGGTCCACCTTCGTGGCGGAGGAGAACGTCATCGTCGGGAACGTCGCCTTCTACGGCGCCACCGGCGGAGAGGCCTACATCCGCGGCGTGGCCGGCGAGCGCTTCTGCGTCCGGAACTCCGGCGTGAACGCGGTGGTGGAGGGCGTGGGAGACCACGGCTGCGAGTACATGACCGGGGGCCGGGTGGTGGTCCTGGGCCGGACGGGCCGGAACTTCGCCGCCGGGATGTCGGGCGGGATCGCCTACGTCCTCGACGTGGACGGCGGGTTCGCCGCCCGCTGCAACGGGCAGATGGTGGGGCGCGAGCCCCTGGAGGACCCGGCGGAGATCGCGCTCGTCCGCGGGATGGTGGAGCGGCACGTCGAGGCGACCGGCAGCGCCCACGCGCGGCGGATCCTGGACGACTGGACCCGGCAGGTGGCCCGCTTCGTCCGCGTGGTCCCGCACGACTACCGGCGCGTGCTCGAGGCCCAGGCCCGGATGCGGGAGAAGGGCCTCGCCGCCGAGGAGGCGGAGATGGCCGCCTTCGAGCTGAACGCGCGCGACGCGGCGCGGGTGGGCGGGAACTAGCGCATGGGCAAGCCGACCGGATTCCTCGAGTTCCCGCGCGAGGCGAAGCACGAGCGGCCGCCGCTCGAGCGCGTCAAGGACTGGAGCGAGGCGCACCCGCCCTACGACGAGGAGACGCTGCGCGGGCAGGGAGCCCGCTGCATGGACTGCGGCATCCCCTTCTGCCACACCGGGAAGCTCCTGGCCGGGATGGCCAGCGGCTGCCCCGTCAACAACCTCATCCCGGAGTGGAACGACCTCGTCTACCGCGGCCAGTGGCAGGAGGCGTACATCCGGCTGGCCAAGACGAACAACTTCCCGGAGTTCACCGGCCGCGTCTGCCCCGCCCCCTGCGAGGGATCCTGCACCCTGGGGATCAGCGAGCCGCCCGTCACCATCAAGACCATCGAGTGCGAGATCGTCGACCGCGCCTTCGCCGCGGGCTGGGTGAAGGCCCAGTCGCCGGCCATGCGCACCGGCAAGCGGGTGGCGGTGGTCGGCTCCGGCCCCGCCGGCCTGGCGGCGGCCGCGCAGCTCAACAAGGCCGGCCACACCGTCACCGTCTTCGAGCGGGCCGACCGGATCGGGGGGCTGCTCACCTACGGCATCCCCAACATGAAGCTCGACAAGGGCGTGGTGGAGCGCCGCGTGCGCCTCATGGCGGACGAGGGGATCCGCTTCGTCACCGAGACCGAGATC
>DATIUR010000169.1:0-5168 GCA_035466675.1 Anaeromyxobacteraceae bacterium
CGCCCCGGCCGCCGCCCCGGCCCGGGGCGCCCGCTTCGGGCGCGGGCGCCTCGCCCCCGGGGAGCGCGCCCCCGCCCATCCCGTCGGCCGGGCCCCCTCCCATTCCCGGAGCGCGGCCGCCGCCCACCCCCGGGCTCAAGCCCCCGCCCCAGGCCAAGCTGGCCCGGGTCCAGGTCCGGACCGATCCCACCGACGTGCTCTCGGAGTGGCCCCGCGACCCCCCACCGCCCAAGGGGACGCCCGAGGAGAAGCTCGAGTTCTTCCGCGAGCGGCTCCGCGCCCGCGACGCCTTCTTCACGAAGGTCCGGGACGCGCTCGCGGCCGCGAAGGCCGAGTCGGCCCGGATGCAGGGCGAGATCGACGGCCTGCGCGAGGCGCTCGAGGCGGAGCGCGCCCGGACCGGGGAGATGGAGCGCCGGGTCTCCGAGGCGTCCCAGGACGCGGCCGCCCGCATCGCCGACCTGGAGCGCCAGCTCGCCAAGAGCGAGGAGACGCGCCAGTCGCTCTCCGACGTGCTGTCGGAGACCATGCAGTCCCAGGAGGCCTCGGAGCAGGAGCGTACCCAGCGCGCCGCCGCCGCGGAGGAGGAGCGGAGCCGGCTCGAGGCGCGGCTCGCGGAGGACGCCGAGGCCCACGCCCGGGCGGTGGCCGCCCTGGAGGCGGAGCGGGCCGAGGAGCGCGCCCGGCTGGAGACCGCCCGCGCGGAGACGGACGAGGCGCACGCCCGGGCCCTGTCGAATCTCGAGGCGGCGCGGACCGCCGAGCGCGAGGAGACCCAGGCCCGCCTCGACGCCCTCACGGCGGAGCGGGACGCGCTGGCGGCGGACCTGAAGCGGCTCGAGGCCCAGCACGAGCACCAGGCGACCGGCGTGGCCGACGCCCGGCGCGAGCTGGAGCGGCAGCTCGCCGCCCTCCGCAAGCAGCTCGAGGAGGCCCAGGCGCGCTCGCAGGCGATGGCCGCCGACGTCGGCGACGCCTCGGCGCGGGCGGACGCGCTCGAGGCGCAGCTGCGGCAGGCCGAGGAGGCCCGCGTGGAGCTGGAGGCCGAGCTCGAGTCGACCCGCCGGGAGGCCCGCGCCTACGACGAGAAGGCCCTGGCCGCGGAGAAGGCCTTCGAGGCGAAGTCGCGCGAGCTGGAGGCCGCCCGGCGGCGGATCGAGGAGCTGTCCGCCACCAGCCAGGGAGCCCGCGGCGATCTGGCGCGCGTCGAGGCCGCCCGGAGCGAGGCCGAGCGGCGCACGTCCCTGGCCGCCGCCGAGCGGGCGCAGATCGCGCAGGAGATGGAGGCGGTGCGCAAGGAAGCGGAGACGGGGCGCGAGAGGCTGGCGCGGCTCGACGCCGAGGTGAAGCGCCTCAAGAAGCTCGAGGCGGTGGCCGAGGAGGCACCCCGGCTCCGCAAGGAGGTGGCCTCGCTGAAGGAGCAGCTCCGGCAGCGCGCCGACGCGGTGGAGGTGGCCTCCCGCGAGGCGAAGTCCGCCGCGTCCGACCGCGCCTCCATCGAGGAGCAGCTCGGGGCCGAGCGGGGCCGGCTCGCCGCGGAAGCCTCGCGGCTCGGGGTCGAGCTGGAGGCCGAACGGCGGCGGGTGGCCGAGCTGCAGGCCGAGCGGACCGCCCGGGATGCCGAGCTGCGCCGCCTCCGGACCGAGGCCGAAGAGCGCCGCCGCGGCGTCGCCGCCGACTCGGCCGAGTCCGAGAAGCGGCAGGCCGCGGAGGTGGCCCGGCTCCGGGCGGCCATGGTGGACCTGGAGCGCCACCTGGAATCGAGAGCCCGCACCGAGATGCAGCTCAAGAAGAAGATCCAGGAGCTGGAGAAGTCGGGCAAGGGCGGTGCGGCCGACCCGGCGGAGATCGCCAAGCTCAAGGACAAGCTGGTGCGCCTCGACGAGGAGGTCCAGGAACTGCGCGGGGAGAACGACTTCCTCAACGGCGAGGTGGCCCGCTACGTCCAGAAGAACAAGGACCTGCTGGCCCAGATCGAGTCGCTGCGGGAGAGCTGAGGGGCCCGATCCGCGGGGCGGCGGCCAGGTAGCCCGCCCCCACGAACGCGCCGAAGAGCGCGCTGAAGGCGAGCGCCCGCGGCGAGGCGAGCGCGGCGGCCGCCCCGGCGAGCAGCGCGCCCGGCTCGGACACCACGTCCCAGCTGTTCCAGCGCAGGAACCTCCCCAGGTAGACGCCGAAGCCGGTCAGGAAGAGCACGACCGCGATCGCGGTCGCCGCCCGGGCGCGGCCCAGGGCGAGGGCCAGGCGCGCGTGCACGATCTCGATGGAGGCCCAGGCCAGCGCGCAACCCGCCAGGCCGAAGCCGGCGAAGAGCAGGAGGTCGAACCAGGGCGGCACCGGCGGCCGCGCCCGCAGGTGCACGAGGTCGGTGACGAGGTAGGGTGCGTTCGGGAGGAAGAGGAGCCAGAGCGCGCCCAGGGCGGCCGAGCCGGCCGCGGAGCTCGCCCGGGAGAGGGCCCGGGCCGCGAGCCAGGGGACCCAGGCGAGGCCCAGGTTCCAGACCAGGAAGAGGAGGCGGGGCCCGGCCCACCCCGCCCGCGCCGCCCACATGGAGAGCGCCAGCGCGGAGGCGAGGGACACCGCGGCCAGCCGGCCACGGCAGGGCGCGGGCGGGATGACACGATCCACGGCGAACCTCCTGGCACCTGGGCCGGAGCGGCCCGGCGACGGACCGGGGGAGCAAGAAGCGTGCTCCCCGCGGGCGGGAGCGGGGCGGCCCCGCTATCCTGAGGGCGAGATGGCCCGGCCGTTCGGCATCTACGTCCACTTCCCCTACTGCACCCGCCGCTGCCCGTACTGCGACTTCGCGGTGAGCACCGCGCATCCGCCGGCGGGGGGACGGTACGCCCGCGCCGTCCTCGCCGAGATGGAGTTGCGCGGGCGCGACTTCGACGGGCTCTCGCCGGCCAGCCTCTACCTGGGCGGCGGGACACCGTCGCTCTGGGATCCGCCCGAGGTGGCGCAGGTGATCGCGGCGGTGCGCGGCCGGTTCGGCCTGCCCGGCGGCGCGGAGATCACGCTCGAGGCGAACCCGGAGTCCTGCGACGGGGAGCGGCTCCGCGAATGGCGCGAGGCCGGCGTGAACCGGGTGTCGATCGGCGCCCAGTCCTTCGACGAGGGCGTCCTGCGCAAGCTCGGGCGCCGCCACGACCCGGGGACGGCCGAGCGGGCCATCCGGCTCGCGGCGGGAACGATCGGGAACGTGAGCGTGGACCTCATCTACGGCGCGCGCCGCTCCAGCGTGGCCGTCGCCCGGGCCGACGCCATCCGGGCCGCGGCCGCCGGCGCCGTGCACGTCTCCGCCTACGCGCTCACGCTCGACCCGGAGGTGCTGGCCGAGGAGGTCCCGCTCGCCCGCATGGCGCGCCAGGGCCGGCTTCCCCTCCCCGGCCCGGAGGAGACGATCGCCCAGGCCTCCGCCATCCGGGCCGCCCTCCGCCGGGCCGGCCTGCGCCGCTACGAGATCTCCAACTTCGCCAGGCCCGGCCGCGAGTCCAGCCACAACCGCCTCTACTGGGAGGGGGAGAGCTACCTGGGCCTGGGGGCGGGCGCCTTCGGCTGCCTGCGCGGCGAGGGGCGCTCGCAAGGCGGGATCTCGCGGCGCTGGGGCAACCTGCGCGACCCGGAGGCCTGGCTCGCCGCGGTGGAGGCGGGAAGGCTCCCCACCGCGGAGGAGGAGGAGATCGACGCCCGCGCGGAGCGGAACGAGCGGCTCATGCTGGCGCTCCGGACCGCGCGCGGACACCCGCGGGACGCGCTCGCCCCGGTCCAGCGGCGCGTCGAGGCGGACCTGGTCCGCCACCGGCTGGCGGTGGTGCGCGGCGGCCGGCTCGTCCTGACGTCGCGCGGCATGGACCTGCACACGGCCGTGGCGGCGCGCCTGATCGAGTGAGACGGGCGGCCGGGCTCCGGGCTCCGGGCTTCGGCAGAATCCCCGGTGATCGCGACGATCTGCCGGAGCACGGAGCCTGACCCCTGTAGTCCGGCGGCCTTTGGAATACCATCGGGGCATGCGCAGGCTCCTGTCGCTCGCCGTGCTCGGTCTCGCGGTCGGTCTGGGCGCCGCCTTCGGCTACCGGCTCCTGGCGCGCCCGGGCGCGCCCCTCCCCGATCCGCCCTCGGTGGTGGAGCGGGTGCGCGAGGTGTCGCGGCTCGTGGCCCTCGACCTGGCCGTCTACAAGAAGGTGAGCTTCGCCCCGGAGCCGGCGCCCGCCGGGTCGTTCTGGGGCGACGTGGCCGGCTGGATCGTGCACACCGTCCGCGCTCCGTCGGGCAAGGCCATCGTCTTCGCCGACGCCCACGTGGGCCTGGACCTCTCGCGGCTCGACGCCTCGAGCGTCCTGGTGGCGGGGCGCGAGGTCTTCCTGGTGCTGCCGCCGCTCGAGGTGACGATCGAGCTGCGGCCCGGCGAGACCGAGGTGATCGGGTCCAACCTCGACTCGGCCGAGACCGCCAAGCTCTTCGAGCTGGCCCGCGAGGCCTTCCAGCGCGAGGTCGAGGCCGATGGGGCGGTGCGCGCGCGGGCGCGCGACGCCGCCGAGCGGGCCATCCGGGCGCTCCTCCTCGAGGCCGGCTTCGAGGCCGTCCACTTCGTGGAGGAGCTGCCGGGACGGCGGGGGTCGTAGAAAAGTCGAGGGGCGGTCGCGTGGGGGATTCGCGACCGCCCTTCGGGTGCTGCCGTGCGCCCCGTCGCCGGGGCCGGGTCCGTCAGCCTGGGTTCCACCGTGCCGGGGCGGCGGGGGGGTGCCGCCTCGGACGGAGGGGAGGAGGGATGGCGACGGCGAGCTCCGGGGACGGAAGGGGGACCGTCCCGAGGAGAACCGCGACCAGCCGGACGACGAAGCGCACGGGCCTGCGGATCTGCAGGGTGCGTGCCCGCCAGCCGGCCGCGTTCCGCCACATCATCGGCTCGGAACGACTATGGTTTTGCCGGAGGGGTGCCTTGGGTTTCGGCAGCCCCGGGGTCGCCGCGGCGGACCAGCAGGAGCGCCTCCTGCTGGATCGCGTCCACGCGCCCGGCGAACGCGGCGAGATCGGGGTACCGCGCCGGGGGGATTCGCCCCCGCTCGATCTCCAGCCGCTCCTCGCGCACCAGCGCCCCCCCCTCCACCCGCTCGGACCGGACGTAGCGTGCGCCCGGTCCCTCGACGGCGATGGGCTGGCCCGCG
>DATIUR010000170.1:0-5615 GCA_035466675.1 Anaeromyxobacteraceae bacterium
AACGACCTGGAGCGCAGGCTCGCGGACAGAGGCATCGGGAAGGCGGCGCTGCGCAGGGCGGGGCTCGTCATCGAGAAGGAGAAGGGCGGCGGCTACGACCGCTTCCGCAACCGGCTCATGTTCCCCATCGCGGCGATGGACGGCAAGGTGATCGGCTTCGGCGGCCGCGCGCTGGGCGAGGAGAAGGGGGCGAAGTACATCAACACCCCGGAGACGGCCCTCTACAAGAAGTCGAAGGTGCTCTACGGGCTCGACCTGGCCCGGGAGAGCATCCGCAGGACCCGCTCCGCCGTCCTGGTGGAGGGCTACTTCGACGTGATCGGCCTGCACCAGGCCGGGGCGGCGAACGCGGTGGCGGTGTGCGGGACCGCGCTCACCGCCGAGCACGTGGAGCTGCTCGCGCGCCTCGACTGCCGGGAGGTGACCGTCCTCTTCGACGGCGACCCCGCCGGCCTGGCGGCGCCGACGCGGGCGGCCCAGGCGCTCCTGCCCTCGGGCCTCTCCGGGAAGGTGGCGGTGCTCCCGGCCGAGGAGGGGAAGACCGACCCGGACGACTACGCCCGCGCCCACGGCCGGGCCGGGGTCGAGGCCCTCCTGGCGGCCGCCGCCCCGCTCTCCGAGTTCCTGGTGGAGCGCGCGGTGGAGCGCGCCTGCGGCCCGCGGGGCCGGGAGGCCGCGCTGGAGGCCAAGCTGGCCGCCGTCCGCGAGCTGAAGCCGTTCGTGCGGCTCGTGCCGGAGGGGCTGGCCCGGACGATGTTCGAGGACGCCATCTCCCGGCGCCTGGACCTCGACCTCGGGGCGCTGCGCGCCGAGATGGAACGCGCGCCGGGGTCGCGGCCCGGCTCGGGGCCGCGGCAGGCGCCCGCGCCCTCGCCGGGGTCGCGGCCGGGGCCGGGGTCCCGGCCGGGCCCGAGGTCGAGCGTCCGCGTGGTCCTCCCCGGGCCGGCCGCCGACGCGCTCGGCCTGCTGGCCGCCTTCCCCGACCTCGCCGAGGTGGCCGCGGAGGAGGGGCTGCCCCAGCTCCTGCCGGCCGGTCCCCTGGCCGACCTGGCCCGGGACCTCATCGCCGGCGGGCTCGGCACGGAGGAGGCGCTCGGCCGCCTGGGGACCCTGGCGGACGAGCCGACCGCGCGGCGGCTGCGCGCCCTGGCCGGCCCGGGCCGGCCCAGGCCGGAGGAGGCCGCCCGGGAGCTCCGGAAGGCCGCCATCAAGGCGAGCATCGAGGCGATCCGGGCCGAGCAGGACCGCCTGCTCGCCCAGGTGGCGCGGAAGGGGACCCCGGTGCCCGAGGACCTCCAGACGATGGCCCAGGTGGCGGCCCGCCGCCGCTCGGATCTCGAGAAGCGGCTCCGGTCCCTGGAGCGGGGGACCGGATGACCGGGAGGCTCCGGAGTTTCCTGGACAAGTTGGCCGGGCTCGCCCGGCCGTCGGACGTTAAGCAAGACACCCACCGGACGAGCGCGAAGCAGTCGAAGGAGTCGAAGGACATGAGCACCAGGAAGGGCCGCCCGGCCCGCAAGAGCACGAAGGCGAAGGCCAAGGTGGCGGCGAGGGCCAGGCCGGCCGCCGCGGCCAAGGCCAGGAAGGCCGCGCGGGCGCGGGAGAAGAAGGCCGCGCCGGCGAAGGTGCTCCCGAAGGGCAAGCACGCGCCGCGGGCCGCGGCTCCCGAGAAGGCCCGGGAGAAGGGCAAGGGGAAGGAGAAGGGCAGGGAGGCCAAGCTCCGCCCGGTCGAGGAGGGGGAGCTCGAGCGGGAGGGCGAGGAGCTGGAGGAGGGGGAGGCCGAAGGCGAGGAGGAGATCGAGGAGGAGCTGCCCGAAGACGTGGGCGTCCTGGCGGAACGCTCCGAGGTGAAGGCGCTCATGGAGCGCGGCCGCGAGAAGGGCTTCGTCACCTTCGACGAGGTGAACGACGCGCTCCCCTCCGACGTCGGGGCCGACCAGATCGACGACGTCATGTCGATGTTCGGCGAGCACGACATCGCGGTGGTCGACGCCGACAAGAAGATGAAGCTCCCGGACAAGCCGCCGGAGCCGGAGGCCAAGGAGGAGGAGCAGGAGGAGCAGGAGGAGGAGGACGCCGGCTACGGCAAGTCGAACGACCCGGTCCGGATGTACCTGCGCAAGATGGGCTCGGTCTCCCTGCTCACCCGCGAGGGCGAGGTGGAGATCGCCAAGCGCATCGAGGAGGGCGAGAAGGAGGTCCTGGCGGCCGTGCTCTCCTCCTCCATCGCCATCCGGGAGATCCTCGACCTGGGCGAGCGGCTGCGGAAGGGGAAGATCCGCGTCCGCGAGATCATCAAGGACGCGGGCGACGAGCAGCCGGCCGAGGGCGAGGAGGAGGAGGCCCTCGAGGAGGTCGAGGAGGTCGAGGCCGCCGCCGAGGGCGCGGAGGGTGCGGCGCCGGTCGAGGGGGCGGAGCCGGAGAAGCCGCGGATCCCGAAGGAGGAGGAGCGGAAGGTCGAGCAGGTCCTGAGGCACATCGACCGGATCCGCAAGCTGGAGCGGGACGTGGCGAAGGCCAAGGAGACCCTGGCCACCAAGAAGCTCTCCGAGGTGAAGCGGCGGGAGCTGCGGGGCGAGATCAAGGCCATCGAGGGCGAGATGATGGAGAGCCTCGAGGCGGTCGCCCTCAACCGCAAGCAGATCGACCGGATCGTCCTGAAGCTGAAGGGCTACATCAAGCGGGTGGAGGAGGCCGAGCGCGAGCTGCTCGACTGCGAGCGCCGCGCCGGCGTGGCCTCCCGCGAGCTGAAGCGGCTCCTGCGGGAGTCCCGCAACGACGACGGGGCCCGGCGCAAGGTGGCCCGGAAGCTCGGCTGCCGGCTGGAGGACGTGGAGGAGCTCGACCGCGTCATCCGCACCGCCGTGCGCAAGGTGCTCCGCGTCCAGGAGGAGGCGGAGGTCCCCATCGACGAGCTGCGCCGCAGCTACCGCGCCATCGTGGAGGGCGAGCGCAAGGCCGAGCGGGCCAAGACGGAGCTGGTGGAGGCGAACCTGCGCCTGGTGGTCTCCATCGCCAAGAAGTACACGAACCGCGGGCTGCAGTTCCTCGACCTCATCCAGGAGGGGAACATCGGCCTCATGAAGGCCGTCGACAAGTTCGAGTACAAGCGCGGCTACAAGTTCTCGACCTACGCCACCTGGTGGATCCGGCAGGCCATCACCCGGGCCATCGCCGACCAGGCCCGGACCATCCGCATCCCGGTCCACATGATCGAGACGATCAACAAGCTCATCCGGACGAGCCGCTACCTGGTGCAGGAGCTGGGGCGCGAGCCGACGCCGGAGGAGATCGCCGAGAAGATGGAGCTGCCGCTCGACAAGGTCCGCAAGGTCCTCAAGATCGCGAAGGAGCCCATCAGCCTGGAGACGCCCATCGGCGAGGAGGAGGACAGCCACCTGGGCGACTTCATCGAGGACAAGGCCATCGTGTCCCCGTCCGACGCGGTCATCAACATGAACCTGGCGGAGCAGACGCGGAAGGTGCTCGCCACCCTGACGCCGCGCGAGGAGAAGGTGCTCCGGATGCGCTTCGGCATCGGCGAGAAGAGCGACCACACCCTGGAGGAGGTCGGACAGGACTTCGAGGTCACCCGCGAGCGCATCCGCCAGATCGAGGCGAAGGCGCTCCGGAAGCTGCGCCACCCGAGCCGCTCGAAGCGGCTCAAGAGCTTCGTCGAGAGCTAGCGGAGTGTGATAGACGGTGCCCCACGGAGGGGCCCATAGCTTAACGGCCAAAGCTGTCGGCTCATAACCGATCGGATCCAGGTTCGAATCCTGGTGGGCCCACAAGAAGGAGAGCGCGAAATTGTCGTCGCTGCGTGAGAGGCTGAAGGCGCTGGAGGAGCTCCAGCAGATCGACGTCGAGCTCCACGAGGTCCGCGGGCGGCTCGGCACCCTGCCGGCCCGCCGCGCCGCCATCGAGGCGCGGGTGCTCGAGGTGCGCGGCGCCTACGACGCCGAGCGGGCCCGCACGGAGGCGAACGAGCGGGAGCGCCGCCAGCTCGAGACCCTGCTCTCCATGGAGCGGGACAAGGTGAAGAAGTGGGAGGGCCGGCTGGGCGAGATCCGGACGCCGCGCGAGTACGCCGCCCTCTCCCGCGAGATCGACATCGCCCGGAAGACGAACGAGACGCAGTCCGAGCAGATCAAGGAGCTGGCCGCCCAGGGCGCGGAGATCCGCAGGGCCCTCGAGGCGCGGGAGGAGCTGCTGGCGGAGCGGGAGGAGAGCGCCCAGGCCGAGATGGCCCAGCTCGAGAAGGCCGGCGCCGAGGACGAGGAGCGGGTCCGGGCGCTGGAGGCGCGCCGGACGGACGCGGCCAAGCGCGTCGAGCCGTCCCTGCTCGCCAAGTACGAGAACATCAAGAAGCGCCGGGCCGGCGTGGCCGTCGCGCCGGTGATCGGCATGACCTGCAAGGGGTGCCACCGCAACATCCCTCCGCAGCTCGCCATCACCCTGCAGCGCGCGAACACCATCGAGACCTGCCCCAGCTGCCACCGGATCATCTACTCGGTCGAGGCGGTGAACCCCACCGCGCCCTCGCCCACCTCCTGAACCCGTGCCGAAGCCCGTCCTGGTCGAGCTGCTCCGCTTCATCGCGGCGAACGAGGAGCTGCCGCGCACGCTCCAGCGGTACCCCGGCTACGACCGGGACGCGCTCGGGAAGCTCGTCGCCGCCGCGGCCGACCGCGTCGAGGAGGCGGAGAGCGCTCGCGAGGCGACCGCCCACCCGCAGAAGGCGGCGGTCAAGGTTCGCCGCACCGCCGAGGCGGAGCGCCGCGCCGAGGAGGCCGCCCGCCAGGCGCCGCGCGCCGCGGACCGGCCGCAGCGGGTCCGGCTCTACACCGACGGGGCCGCCCGGGGAAACCCGGGACCGGCCGGCGCCGGCGCGGTGATCCTGAACGCCGACGGGCACGTGGTGGCGAAGGTGGGCAAGTTCCTGGGCGACTCGACCAACAACGTGGCCGAGTACATGGGGCTCATCCTCGGGCTCCGGCGCGCCAAGGCCATGGGCCTCAAGTCGCTCGAGGTGCTCTCCGACTCGGAGCTGCTCGTGCGCCAGCTCGCCGGGGAGTACCAGGTGAAGGCGGACCACCTCCGCCCCCTCCACGCCGAGGCGAAGGAGCTCCTGCGGGGCTTCCCCGACGTCGAGCTCCGCCACATCCCGCGCGAGGAGAACGCCCAGGCCGACGCGATGTCGAACCGGGCCATCGACGAGAGGCTGTAGTGGCGGAACCCGCCCGGCCCTGAGCCCGCCCACGGGCCCCGCGGGGGAGGCATTCCCCTCGGCGCTCCGCGGCTCACCCGGCAGTGTCCGGCCGCCGATCCCGTCCGCTCCCGCCGGCATCGACGCCCTGCCAGCACGCCCGGTGCCGCTCGGAACGCAGCGGCTGGACCGGCGTCGCTGCCGGTCCGATCACCGACCCAGACGCCCTCCCGCGCTCGAACGCTCCGCGCCTGCGGGCAACGCCCCCCGCGGGGCCCTGTCCCACCGGCGTGTGCACGAGGCCTCGGTGTGGCCCCGATCACGGAGTGCCTCGCGCGAGCATCGCCTCGAGCCGCGCGCGGACGGCTGGCCACTCCGTGTCGAGCACGCCGTAGAACACGGTGTCACG
>DATIUR010000171.1:0-3907 GCA_035466675.1 Anaeromyxobacteraceae bacterium
GCGTTGTTCTTGTCGAGCACGCGGCGGAAGCGGTTGCCCGGAATCGCCACGCCGATCGGCATCGAGAGCACGTCGACCAGGGTCACCGAGTCGATCTGATCGAGGGAGTCGGCGAGGAGCGCCGCGCCCAGCGCCACGCACTCGTCGGGGTGGACGCCCTTGCGCGCGACCCGCCCGAAGTGCTCCCGGATCATCTCCTGCACGAGCGGCATGCGCGACTGCCCGCCCACCAGGATGACCTCGTCGATGTCCTTGGGCGAGAGGTGGCGCTCGGCCAGCACCTGGTCGCACAGGTCGAAGGTGCGATCCACCAGGTCGCGGGTGAGCTCGTCGAGCCGCTGGCGCGAGAGCGGCAGCCGGAGGTCGAGCGGCCGCCCCTTCCGCTCCTCCAGGAACGGCAGGTCGATGACCACGTTGGGGATGAGGGAGAGGTCGATCTTGGCGGCCTCGGCGCCGCTCTTGACCCGCTGCATGGCGATGGGCGACTGGGCCAGGTCGATCTTGTTCTTCTGCCAGAAGTCGTCGAGGACGTAGTCGATGATGCGGTTGTCGAAGTCCACCCCGCCCAGGAAGGTGTCGCCGCCGGTGGCCAGCACCTCGAAGACGTTGGCGGAGAGCTGCAGGACCGAGACGTCGAAGGTGCCGCCGCCCAGGTCGTAGACCAGGATCTTCTGGTCGAGGCCCCGGCTGAAGCCGTAGGCCAGCGCCGCGGCGGTGGGCTCGTTCACGATCCGCCTCACCTCGAACCCGGCCAGCTTGCCCGCCTCCCGCACCGCGTGGCGCTGGGCGTCGGAGTAGTAGGCCGGCACCGAGATGATGGCCTCGGCGATCCCCTTCTGCAGGAAGGCCTCCGCGATCTTCTTGATGTGGGCGAGCACCATGGCGGAGATCTGGGGCAGCGTGTAGATCTTGCCGCCCAGGAGCACCGCCGCCTCGCCGGCCGGCCCCTCCACCACCTCGTAGCTGTAGTAGTTGCGCAGCTCCTGCACGACCTTCGAGTTCCACTTCCGCCCGATGAGCCGCTTCGCCCCGTAGATGGTGTTGCGCGGGTTGACGAGGAGCTGGTCCTTGGCGACGCCGCCGACCAGCATGTCGCCCTTGTCCGAGAGCGCCACCACCGTGGGCAGGATCAGGTTCCCGCGGTCGGTGGGCACGACCCGCGGCAGCTTGTTCCGCACGTGCGCCACGCACGCGTTGGTCGTGCCGAGGTCGATGCCGATGATGGGCTTCTCGCGCGCGCCTGCCATGTCGAACGATCCTTAGCACGGAACCCCCGGCGCGGCCGATTCCCGGGCCCCGGAGCGCACCCGCTCCCACCCCCGCTCGCGGCACCGTCAGAAGGGCGCCCCGTCGCCCTCCGGCCCGCCGGCGTCTCCGTCCGGCTCCCCGAAGAGCCGGGGGACGACGCGCGGGTCGCGGGGCAGGGCCGCGGCCGGCGGCGGCTCCGGCAGGGCCGGGGCCTCCGCGGCGCCGTCGTCGAGCTGCCAGCGCTCCAGCAGCTCCGGCTCGGCCGGCAGCTCCTCCAGGAACCGGGAGGCCTTCATCACCACGCGCTCGCGGTCCCGCGGGGCCGCCACCATCGGGAAGGCGAGGTAGAGCTCGTCCCTGGCCCTCGTGCAGGCCACGTAGAAGAGCCGCCGCTCCTCCTCCTCGCCGTCCCGGTCCCGAAGCGCCTGCGCCGAGGGGAAGCGGCCGTCGGCGAGCCACACCACGAAGACCGCGCGCCACTCCAGGCCCTTCGCCTGGTGGACCGAGGAGAGGACCATCTTCTCGTCCGGCTCGCCCCCCTCCGAGACGGTCTCGGCGGAGAGCTCGGTGAGGAGGGCGATCTCGGCCAGGAACGCCTCGGTGTCCTCGTAGCCGCGCGCGTACTCGGCCAGCTGCCGGACGTCCTCCACCCGCGAGTCGGCGTTCAGGAACTCGGCCCGCAGGTAGTCCTCGTAACCCTCCTCGAGGACCTTCTCGATCGACTCCCCCGGCAGGTCGCAGGTCGGCCGCCGCGCGAGCGCCCGGAACAGGTCCACCAGGCGTCGGTAGCCGGCCCGCCCGCGGGGCGGGACCTGGGCGGCCACCTCGGGGGCGAGGAGCTCCCCGGCGCTCCCCTGGCCGCGGCCGCGGCGCGCGGCGAAGGCGTTCCAGACCGACTCGGCGGTGGCGGTGCCGATGCCGGGCGTGATCCGCAGGCACCGCTTCAGGGCCAGCTCGTCGCCCGGATTCCGGACGAAGCGCAGGTGCGCCAGCACGTCCTTCACGTGCGCGGCCTCGAAGAAGCGGACGCCGCTCCGGACCACGAAGGGGATCCCGCGCCGCGCCAGCTCGAACTGGATCTCCATGGAGTGGTGGTGGGCGCGGTAGAGCACGGCGATCTCGGGGAGCGGGATCCCCTCGTCGCGGACCTCGAGCACCCGCTGGGCCACGAAGCGGGCCTGCTGGTGGACGTCGCGGCAGGGAACCACCGCCGGCAGCGTCCCCGCCTCCCGCACGCTCGAGAGCTCCTTCTCGAACTGCCGCACGTTGTGGGCGATGGAGGCGTTGGCGAGCGCCAGGATCTGCGGGGTGGACCGGTAGTTCACGGTCAGGTCGAAGCGGCGCGCGTCCGGGTAGCGCTTCTCGAACTCGAGGATGTTGGCGAAGTGCGCTCCGCGGAACGAGTAGATGGACTGCGCGTCGTCCCCCACCACGCACAGGTTCCGGTGGTCCCGGGCGAGCAGGTCCACCACGTCTCCCTGCAGGCGGTTCGTGTCCTGGTACTCGTCCACCAGCACGTGGCGGAAGCGGCCGGCCAGCGCCCGGCGCACCGGCTCCCGCTCGGCCAGCAGGATCTTCCAGTTGAGGAGCAGGTCGTCGAAGTCCATCGCGTTCATCCCGTGCTTGCGCTCGGCGTAGCGCCGGGCGACGCGGAGGATCTCCTCGGTGAGCGGCAGGAACTGCGGGCGGCGGTCGGCCACCACCTCGTCGAGCGGCGTCTGCGTGTTCACCGCCATCGAGACGAGGTCGAGGAGGACGTCCGACCTGGGGAAGCGGCGGGCGCCCACCGCCAGGCCGCACTCGGCGATGGCCGCGCCCATGAGGTCGCGGGCGTCTTCCCGGTCCAGGATCGAGGTGCCGCGCTCGTACCCCAGCTCGCCCCCGTGCTCGCGCAGGAGCTGGTGCGCCACGTGGTGGAAGGTGCCGCCGGCGATCCGACGGGTGTCCACCCGGCACACCTCCCCGACGCGGCGGAGCATCTCGCGGGCCGCCTTGTTCGTGAAGGTGAGGAGCAGGATCGACTCCGGCGCGAGCCCGTCGTGCAGGAGCCGGGCGACCCGCCAGGTGAGCGTGCGCGTCTTCCCCGAGCCGGCGCCGGCCACCACCAGGATGGGCCCGTCGCCGGCCTCGACCACGGCGATCTGCTGGTCGTTCAGGAGGCCCTGGACGTTCAGGGCGCGGGCGGGGCCCTCGCCGGACCTGAGCTGGTAACGCCGTGACATGCGTTCAGGTCCGGCACGCTAGCACCCGATATCGGACGGGTCAAACTCCCGCGCCGGCGTCCGGCCGGCGCACCGCGCGCGAGGAGACCGTTCACCCGGAGCGTGATCCGGACGCAGGAAAAGTGGACGGGGCCTCCGTGCCGCGTACCATCCCGCACCGGATGTTGTCCCCGCGAGCGCTTCTCCTGGCCTCCGTGCTCGCCGCCTGCGCGGCCCCGCCGCGCGCCGCCAGGGACCATCGACCCCTGCCCCCGCCCGCCCGCGAGAGCCGGGCCGGCGCCCGCGACCCGGGTGCCGGCCCGGCCCCCGGTTCCGGCGCCCCCGCCCGCGGCGAGCCCCGCGAGGAGACGGTGCGGCGGGCGATCGAGACGGCCGCCTCGCTGGTGGGGCGCCGGTCGATCGAGGCGGGCGGCGTGCCCTTCGGCTCGGACTGCGCC
>DATIUR010000172.1:0-8382 GCA_035466675.1 Anaeromyxobacteraceae bacterium
GCGGCCTGGAACGGCTCCGGCGCCGCGGCGCGCTGGGCCGCGCCGACCGGGTGGGGCCTCGACGCCATCGCCTGGTGCGAGGTGACCACCTTCGCCTCGGTGAGCGACGCCGCGACGGGCGACCTCGACATCGTGATGACCTCGAACCCGGGCGGATTCAACTACACGTGGACACCCCTCGGGACGGACGGGAGCCTCGATTGCTCGCCTCCGGCCTTCGGCCACCTGGGGCCGAACTCGATCCAGGGCAACATGCTCGCCTTCGCCGGCGGAGGCGGGCTCTACACCGCCTTCCCCTACTTCGCCGACTCCTTCCTCGTCCCGGAGCAGATCCCCGGCACGGCGGCGAACGACTGGCAGCCGCACTGGTCGCCCCTCTTCGCGGACGGCGAGCTGTGGCTCGCCTTCATCCGGAACTACGAGGTCTGGGTCACCGAGGTCTACGCCAGCGGAGGCGACAACGCCTGGACCGCGCCAGTGCGCATCTACGGCGCGAGCGCCGACGACGCGACGGCCATGCGGATCGCCTGGGCGCCCGAGACCTCCGGCGCGCCGGATCGGCTGGCGGTGGTGGAGCATCACCTCTTCTCGTCCTCGCCCCTGTACGAGGCCGGCGACATCGTGGTGCTGACGTGGAACCACGCCACGGGGACATTCTCCGGGGCGCAGCTCGCCTACGACGCGAGCGCGAACGGAGGGGTGAAGGCCCGCGACCTGGCCTGGCGCTGACGCTCCCTCACTCGGACCGCTCCACCTCGAGCATCTCGGCCATGGCCTCGTGGCCCACGCGCTCCCATCCCCCCTCGGCGGTGGGGCGGAGGACGGTGTGGACCTTGAGCGGCAGGCGCGAGGAGCGCGGATCGACGTGAGGCGGGGGCGGGAGGTTGAAGTAGTAGAGGCGGGTGGCGGTCCGGAACCGCAGCCGGCGGAGCGGGGCGCCGCCGAAGTCGTCGGTGGAGAACTCGGGGAGGTCGAGCGGCGAGAGCCTGTGTCCCCGGCTCATGGCCACGGACGAGGCGCCGAAGAGGCCCGGGCCCCGGTGCTCGGCGATGGCGCTCTCCTCGGAGGCGTTGCCGAACACCGTCACCGTCTCGCGGATCCCGGGCGTCTCCTCCAGGAGCTCGCCGTAGAAGCCGGTGAGCACGTCGCGGTAGGCGCGGTGCTCGGGCTTGGGGCTGGCCTGGATCACGAAGAGCGCGTCGAGCCCCTGCCGCGTGCGGAAGAAGAGGGCGTTGGCGTGGTCGATGACCGCCCGGATGTTCGACTGGTAGGGGCTCCGGTAGAGGTAGTCGAGGCAGACCAGCACCATGAAGGTGAAGGGCGAGCGCGTGCTCCGGAAGAAGTAGAAGTGCCGGCCGCGGTAGAGGTCCACGCCCTTGTCGAGGAACTCCTCGCCGTGGAACGGGTGGGTCTTCGCCTCGAGGAAGATGCGCAGGCGCCCGCTCGCCTCCTTCACGGCCGTGCAGCACCAGTTGACCGGGATGTCCAGGATGTCGGCCTCCTCCACGTCCCGCTCCAGGAGGGCGACGGCGGCCGCGTTGTCCGCCTGGAACCGGCCCAGGAGGGCGCGGTAGTCGCGCAGGCGGACGTGCTCGAAGCCGAGCATGGCCACCGTGTTCGGCGGAAGCCGGTCCACGCGGGCGAGCGCGTCGTCGAGCCGGTCGGCCGGCACGGCGCTCTCCGGCAGCATGAGGAAGTGCAGCTTGCGCAGCCCCCGGTCGCCCGACACGGCGAGGTCGAGCACCGAGCGCACCGTCCTCCACTGGGCGTCGCGGTCCTCCAGCACGAGCCCCACGTCGCCCATCCGCAGCCGCACCGGGATCTGCGCCACCAGGCAGTGCTGGTGGTGGCCCAGCGGGTACTCGAGCTCCACCTCGGTGTCGAGGATCCGGATCATCGAGCCACCCCTCCGGTGCCCGACTGTAGCGCGGGCGGGCGCCCGGGGCGGTGGCCTCGTCGGGCCTACCCCCGGCCGCGACGGGACCGCCCCCGCGGGCGGGTCGGTCAGAACACGTCGTCGGGCGAGACCTTGAGCGGCAGGCCCACCGGCAGGCCCGGGACGGCCTCGAGCGAGGCGCCCACGGCCAGGACCACCTCCTCGCCGCACGGCGCCAGCGGAGGGCCCAGCACGACGGCGCCGGCCGAGTCGACCGCCGGCCGGAAGAGCACGACCGCCTGGAACCGGTCGTCGTCGTCGAGGTCGGCCTCCCCGCAGATCGAGAAGGCCGCGTTGCCGGCCTGGTCCTGGGCCACCGCCACGGCGTAGCGGCCGTAGGTGCCCGGTCCCACCTCCCAGCCCAGCTGCGAGGCGACGGCGCGGTCCTCCTCGGACCAGGCCATCTTCTCCGACCCGGGGACGCCGCCGGCGGGCAGGCCGTCGGGGAAGGCGAGGAAGCCGTGCCCGGCGAACCCGCGCGTCTCCTCGGCCTGGTGGAGGGCCTTCACCTGGGCGGAGAGCTCGGCGCTCTTGGCGCGGAGCTGGTAGCGGATGAAGTTCGGGATGGCGATGGCGGCGAGCACGCCCACCATGGCGATCCCGCCGAGGAGCACCACGATGACGATCACCACCACCGCGCCGCCCCCGCCTCCGCCGCCGTATTTCGCCTGGAACTTCTCCTCCGGCATGACGAGCAGCAGGACGAACTCCACCAGCGCGACCAGGCCCGGCAGGAGGGTCCAGAAGAAGAGGAGGTAGACGATCCCCCAGCCCCAGCGGCCCAGGTAGAACTTGTGCGCCCCGACGCCGCCCAGGAAGAAGGCGAGCAGGGCGGCGGCGATCTTGCTCCGCCCTCCTCGCGGCGCCTGGGACGTGCCGCAGGCGCTGCAGGTCTGGGCCGCCGCGTCGAGCACGGCAGCGCAGGCGTGGCAGTACTTCTGGCCGGGACCGAGTGGCGTCGCAGGACCGGTCATCCGCTCCTCCCTCCCGCCGGCGGCGGCCGGCGACTCGACGCGCAGTGTATCGGCCGACCGCCGGGCGCGCCAGGAACCGGACGTCCGCCCGCGGCGCCGCCCGGCGAGCTAGACGGCCACCTTGGGCAGGTGGCGCAGCGACTCCTGGACCTTCTCGGCCGGGTACTCGTAGTCCTCGAGCTTCCCGGCGAAGTAGGCGTCGTAGGCGGCCATGTCCACGTGGCCGTGGCCGGAGAGGTTGAAGAGGATGACGCGCGGCTTCCCCTCCCTCTTCGCCTCCAGGGCCTCGTCGATGGCGCCGCGGATGGCGTGCGACGACTCGGGGGCCGGGATGATCCCCTCCGTCCGCGAGAACTGGACCGCCGCCTCGAAGCAGGCGATCTGCCCCACCGCCCGCGCCTCGATCACCTTCGCGTCCACCAGCTGCGAGACGAGCGGCGCCGCGCCGTGGTAGCGCAGCCCGCCGGCGTGGATGCCGGGCGGCATGAAGTCGTGGCCGAGCGTGTACATCTTGGCGATGGGGGCCATCTTGGCGGTGTCGCCGTAGTCGAAGGCGTAGACGCCCTTGGTGAGGGTGGGGCAGGAGGTGGGCTCCATCGCCACCAGCCGGACGCCCTTGCCCGCCGCCTTGTCGGCCACGAACGGCAGCGCGATTCCGGAGAAGTTGGAGCCGCCGCCGTGGCAGCCGATCACGACGTCGGGGGTGTCCCCGGCCAGCTTGAGCTGCTCCTTCGCCTCGAGCCCGATCACCGTCTGGTGCATGCAGACGTGGTTCAGCACCGAGCCGAGGGAGTAGCGGGTGTCCTCGTGGGTGGCGGCGTCCTCCACCGCCTCGCTGATGGCGATGCCGAGCGAGCCCTGGCTGTTCGGGTCCTGGGCCAGGATGGCGCGCCCGGCGTTGGTCCGGTCGGAGGGGGAGGCGAAGACCTCCGCGCCCCAGAGCTGCATCATCGACTTGCGGTACGGCTTCTGGTGGAAGCTCACCTTCACCATGTAGACGGTGCACCCGAGGCCGAACATCTGGGCGGCGAGCGCCATGGAGCTTCCCCACTGGCCCGCGCCCGTCTCGGTGGCGATGCGCTTCGTGCCCGCGATCTTGTTGTAGTAGGCCTGCGGCACGGCGGTGTTGGGCTTGTGCGAGCCGGCCGGGGAGACGCCCTCGTACTTGTAGTAGATGCGGGCGGGCGTCCCGAGCGCCTGCTCGAGGCGGACCGCGCGGTGGAGCGGCGAGGGCCGCCACAGCCGGTAGATCTCGCGGACCTCGTCGGGGATCTTGATCCAGCGCTCCTGCGAGACCTCCTGCTCGATGAGGCCCATGGGGAAGAGCGGCAGGAGGTCGTCCGGGGTGACCGGCTTGCCGGTTCCGGGGTGCAGCACCGGCGCCATGGGGCCGGGGAGATCCGGGATGACGTTGTACCAGTGGGTGGGGATCTGGTTCTCGCCGAGCAGGAACTTGGTCTGCATGGATTCCTCGGAAGGCCGGGCGCCCGGAGCCATGGGCCCGGGGAGCTGAAGGCGCTGGGAAAGCAGCGATTAGCGCAGACCCGGCCGGGGGTCGTCAAGGCCGGGCTCCGGGCCGGCCCGCCACCGGCGGCGGGCGCCCGAGGCGACCAGGGCCACGCCCGCCCGGGGTCTCAAGCCATGAACTCCCCGCCGTCCACGTGGACGGCCTGGCCGTTGATCGCGCCGTTGCAGGCGAGCAGCACGGCCGCGTCCGCCACCTCCTCGGGCGTGGCGGCCCGCCCGAGCGGGTTGTCCCGCAGCATCGCCCCCCGGGCCTCCGCGGGGGTGCGGCCGGTCTTCGCCACGACGGCGGCCACCGCCTCCTCCATCATGCGGGTCTCGGTCCAGCTCGGGCAGATGGCGTTGGCGGTCACGCCCTTGCGTGCGCACTCCGCCGCGAGCGAGCGGGTGAGGCCGATGAGCCCGTGCTTGGCGGCGGCGTAGGCCGCTCCGTACTCGAGACCGATCTTGCCGGCCACCGAGGCCACGTTGATGACGCGGCCGAAGCGGCGCTCGATCATGGACGGCAGGCAGGCGCGCGTCAGCAGGAACGGTCCGGTGAGGTTCACCGCCAGCACCGCGTCCCACGTCTCGTCGGCGAGCGCGTGCACGGGGCCGCTCGCGTGGATGCCGGCGTTGTTCACCAGGATCTCCACCGGGCCGAGGCGCGAGGCGACCTCCGCCGGCGCCTGCGCCAGGGCGGCCCGGTCCGAGACGTCGAGGGGGAGGAAGGCGGTGGCGCGCCCGAGCGAGGCGATCTCCGAGGCCACCGCCTCGATCTCGGGGAGGCTCCGCGCCGCCACCGCGACGCGGGCGCCGCCGCGGGCCAGCGCCAGGGCGATGGCGCGGCCGATGCCGCGTCCTCCGCCGGTGACGAGCGCGACGCGCCCCTCGATGCTCTCCATGGCGATCCTCCCGGGCCGTGGCGGCGGGCACGTTAGCCCAGGGAGGTCGCTCGCGTCCCGTCCGCGCGCGACCCGGGGTTGCAGGGACCCCGGCGGGGCCGGGCCAGCGCGCGAGACCGGGGCCCGGATCCGGGCCACCGGGGAGGTGCAACCACGGGTCGCAACAGGGCCGGAGCCCGGGGGCGGTGCAGGTGCGCGGCTCCAGCCGGCCATGGCGCACGTCTTGCGAGCGCCATCCCCTGGCTCGTGGTCCCCCACGGAAGGTGGACCATGATCGAGGGACGGACCGGAGTGGCCGCCTCCGGCACGAGAAGGGGAAGCGACGTCCATGGATCGGCGGGCACATCCGCGATTCCCGCTCATCCTGGCCGTGCAGCACCTGGGGGCCGAGTCCGGCCTCGGCTACACCGAGAACCTCTCGGCCTCCGGCATCTTCATCCGGACCGAGCGCGAGTTCCGGATCGGGGAGCGGGTCCAGCTGGTGGTGTCCTTCCCCCAGCTGCTCGCGCCGGTGGAGCTCGAGGTCGAGGTCACGCGCGTCGAGGCGGGCGCGGAGGGGCCGGCGGGAGTGGCGGTGGTGGTGCCGCCCGACCGCACCGAGGACCTCCACAGGCTGGGCGAGATCGCGAGCCAGCTGCAGGCGGCGGCGCGGGCGCCCGAGCCGGAGGTGAGGATCCTGGTGGCCGAGGACAACAAGCTCGTGGCCAGCATGTACGAGGCGGCGCTGCACAAGCTGGCCGAGACGGGCGGCGTCGCGGGGATCGGCATCGAGGTGGCGCGCGACGGCGAGGAGGCCTTCGCCCGCCTGCTGCGCCCGCCGCGAATCGACCTGATCGTCACCGACGTGCACATGCCCGTCCTGACGGGCGTGGAGCTGGTGGAGCGGATCCGGGGCGAGCCCTCCCTCGCCCAGCTCCCCGTCGTCGCGATCAGCTCCGCCGGGGCGACCGAGCAGCAGGCGCTGGCGCGGCTCGGCGTGACCCTCTTCCTGCGCAAGCCGGTGCGCTACGCCGATCTGGCCGGCACCGTCCGGTTCCTCCTGAATTCCCGGAGGAACGGACCGGGTGACGCACCCCCGCGCTCGACCCCTCAAGGGTAGGAGGCGCACCGGCGGTTGACGCCCCCGCGCCGGCCTGCGATCCTGCCGCTCGACGCGATGCCGGTCTCAAGCCGGCATGCCGAGCAAGGTTGCCCGGCTCGCGAACCAGGGTCCGCCCGCCGTGCGGACCCTTTTCATTCCCGGCGGCCCCCGCGCGCGGGCCCTCGCCGCGCCGGCGGCCGTTTCCTCCCGGAGGCCTTCCCGCGGGGTCGGCCGGCGGCGGTCCGGCCGCGAGGGGAGCTGCGGCGGCGGTCGCCGCCGCGTTCCTGGGGGTGGTCGCGTCCGTCGCGGGGGTCGTGGCCGCGGGCGGAGACGTGATCGTGGACGTGCGATCGCGGCCCGGCCGGTCGCCGGATCGTGCGGCGGAGCTGCTCCAGCCACTCGATCCAGCGATCGAGCCCCTGGCCGGTGCGGGCGGACACCTCGATGGCGCGGGGGCGGGGCATCACCCGCGAGATGGCGTCGTGGACGGCGCGCAGGTCCACCTCGAGGTGGGGGGCGAGATCGCACTTGGTGAGGAGGACGAGGTCGGCCGCCCTGAACATGACCGGGTACTTGAGCGGCTTGTCCTCGCCCTCGGCGATGGAGAGCACCACCACGTTGGCCCGCTGGCCCAGGTCGTAGATGGCCGGGCAGACCAGGTTTCCCACGTTCTCGATGAAGAAGACGTCGGTCTCCCGCCAGGGGAAGCCGTGCAGCGACCGGTGCACCACCTCGGCGTCGAGGTGGCAGGCCTGTCCGGTGGTGATCGACCGGGCGGGGATCCCGGCCCTCTCCAGGCGGCGTGCGTCGTTGTCGGTGGCGAGGTCGGCCGAGATCGCGCCGAGCCGCCAGCCGCGCCGCGCGGCCAGCCGGGCGGTGGCCTCGAGCACCGCCGTCTTGCCCGACCCCGGCGATCCCATCAGGTTCACGGCGAGCACGCCCTGCTCGAGGAAGTGCTCCCGGTTGTGGGCGGCGGCCCGGTCGTTGCCCGCCAGGATCCTCTCGTGCAGCTCCACCGGGACGATCTCGGGGTCGCCGCAGCCACAGGTCGTGCACATCAGGGGACCTCCATCTCGATGCGGTCGAGGAAGAGCGCGTCCGCGCCGGGCGCGAGCTGCGCGGGGAGCCCGCAGTCCGCGCACCGGAGGACCGCGCCGCGCTCGAGGACCCTCCGGCAGCGCGGGCAGGCCCAGGAGGCCGGGACGCGCGAGAGCGCGAGGGACGCCCGCTCGCACACGGTCCCCTCCCGGAAGGTCTCGTAGGCGGTGCGCAGGAGGTCCGGGTCGACGCCGGACAGCTCGCCGACCCGCACCGAGAGGGCATGCACCGCGACGGCGCCGCGCCGGCGGACCTCCTCCTCGACGCGCGCCACCAGGGACTGGATGAGGGAGTACTCGTGCACTCAACAGATCCTCGGCAGCAATTCCCCCTCCGGCTCGGCCAGCAGCCTCCGTCCCAGGCCGGTGTCGAGCACGACGGAGCCGGGCCGCTCGGCCACGGCGCGGGCCACCACGGCGGCGTCCCTTCCCAGGGGGTGGGCCCGCACCGCGGCCAGCACCTTCTCGGCCGAACGCGCGCGCACGCCGATGACCGCCTTGCCCTCGTTCGCCACCAGCAGCGGATCGATGCCGATCATCTCGGCGGCCGCGCGCACCTCGGGGCGCACCGGGACCTTCGGCTCCTCGATCACGATCCCGACCCCGGCCTTGTGCGCCATCTCGTGGAGGACGCCCGCCAGGCCGCCGCGGGTGGGGTCCTTCATGGCCACCACGTCCTCGCCCCCGGCCCGGAGCGCCTCCCGGACGAGCCCGTTCACGGGCGCCACGTCCGAGCGCAGGTCCCCCTCCAGGCGGAGGTCGTGCCGGCGGCTCATGATGGCCATGCCGTGGTCGCCGATCGTGCCCGTCACGATCACGAGGTCGCCGGGGGCGAGGCCGGCGTCGGTGACGACCCGGCCGGCCAGCGCCACCCCCGCGGTGTTGA
>DATIUR010000173.1:0-5593 GCA_035466675.1 Anaeromyxobacteraceae bacterium
GGCGGCGAGCAGCAGGGCGAGCGCGCGCACGCGCGCCGCGCTAGCCCCTGGCGCAGCCGAGCGCGGGGTCGGCGTGCAGGGCCTCGAGGATGGCGTTCGTGACGTCCTCGTTCGAGACCGACTCCGACGGGAAGATGCGGCCGAAGCGGGCCTGGAGCGCCGTGCCCACCGCCTGCGAGTCGGCGCACCCGTTGATCCAGGTGAGCGCGCCGATCGACTCGCCCTGGCCGCGGGAGATGTCCTTGGCGAGCACCTCGCGGTTCGCGTCCACGAAGTTCCGGGTGCCCTCCGCGAGGAGGCCGGGGCCGCAGTTGGAGGTGCCGGTGGTGATGCCGAAGGTCTGCGTTCCGAAGAGGGCGTTGGTCGTGGCGGCGAGGACCTGGACGCCGCCGGGCTGCGCGCCGAACGCCATCGAGCCGAGCCCGCACCCGGCCTGGCCGTACCGGCCGGAGCCCTTGAGCCCCTTCTCCACGTCGGAGATGGTCTGGGACTGGCCGAGGGCGGGCGAGGCGAGGAGGAGCGAGGCGAGGACGGCGGCGGCGGGGAAGCGGGACATGCGGGCCTCCTTTGCGTGATGGGGGGCCCGGACCGCTCCGGGCCCTCCCGGCTGGTGGTTCTAGCACTTCCCGTCCGCCCGGGCCCTTTTGTCTTGCGGCCTCGTGCCGCGCTGCGCAATACTCGAAGCCTCGAATTGACTCGAGAATCAGGAGGCTCCATGCCCCTCAAGATCCTCGTCACCGTCAAGCGGGTGGAGGACCCCGAGTCCAAGATCCGCGTGAAGCCGGACGGCGCCGGCATCGTGACCGAGGGGGTGAACTACAAGATGAACCCCTTCGACGAGATCGCCGTGGAGGAGGCGCTCCGCCTGAAGGAGAGGCACGGCGGGGAGGTGGTGATCGCCTCCATCGGGACGGAGAAGTCCCAGACCGAGATCCGGGCGGCCCTGGCGATGGGGGCCGACCGGGGGATCCTGGTGAAGCACGACGGACCGCTCGATCCGGTGGTGGTCTCGGCGGTGCTGGCCCGCGTCGTCGCCGACGAGAAGCCGGACCTGGTCCTGCTGGGCAAGCAGTCGATCGACGACGACCAGAACCAGGTCGGGCAGTACCTGGCCGAGCGGCTGGGCCTCCCCCAGGCGACCTTCGCCTCCAAGACCGAGAGCCTGGAGAGCGAGGCGGAGCAGAAGAAGCAGCCGGGGCTCGTCCTCTCCGCGGACGGCAAGGCCGTGGCGGTGGTGCGCGAGGTGGACGGCGGCGTGGAGACGCTCGAGCTCGGGCTGCCCGCGGTGGTGACGACCGACCTCCGGCTCAACAAGCCGCGCTTCGCGTCGCTGCCCGGGATCATGAAGGCCAAGAAGAAGGAGATCCGCGAGGTGGCCGCCGCCTCGCTCGGCGTCGACCTCTCGCCCCGGGTGGTGGTGCGCAGGCTCTCCGAGCCGCCCGCGCGCAAGGGGGGCGTCAAGGTGGCCGACGTGGCGGAGCTCTGGAAGAAGCTGCACGAGGAGGCCAAGGTCCTCTAGGGCCGGGGAACGACCATGAAGAACGTCCTCATCGTGGCGGAGCACGGAAACGGCACCCTCCGGAAGGCCACCCTGCACGCGCTCTCGGCGGGGCGGGAGATCGCGCGGCGCACCGGCGGCACGCTGCACGCCGCCGTCCTGGGCAAGGGGATCGGGGCCGTGGCCAGGGAGCTGGCGTCGTACGGGCTCGAGGTCCGCGCGGCGGACGCGCCCGGCCTCGAGCACCTGGTGGCCGAGGGAGCCGCCCCGGTGGTCGCCGAGATCGCGAAGGCGGTCGGGGCCGGCTACGTGGGCGCGGCCGCCACCGCGCAGGGCAAGGACCTCCTGCCCCGGGTGGCCGCCCGGCTCGAGGCGGGCATGGCGACGGACGTGCTGGGATTCGGCGGGGCGGGCGCGGACGTCACGTTCCGGCGGCCCATGTGGGCCGGCAACGTGCTCGCCGAGGTCGAGATCGCCACGGCCGTGAAGGCCTTCACGGTGCGTGCCACCGAGTTCCCGGCGGCGGCCAAGGAGGGGTCGGGCGCGGTGGTGGAGGTGCCGGCCGCCGTGGACCCGGCCGCCTGGAAGACGCGCTTCGTCGAGTTCCGCGAGGTGAAGAGCGAGCGGCCGGAGCTGACCGAGGCGCGGGTGGTGGTGGCGGGGGGACGCGGCACCAAGGGCGACTTCAAGCCCATCGAGTCGCTGGCCGACCTCCTGGGGGCCGCGCTGGGCGCGAGCCGCGCGGCGGTGGACGCCGGCTGGGTGCCCAACGACTGGCAGGTGGGCCAGACCGGGAAGGTGGTGGCGCCCGACCTGTACATCGCGGCCGGCATCTCGGGGGCCATCCAGCACCTGGCGGGCATGAAGGGGTCGAAGGTGATCGTGGCGGTGAACAAGGACCCCGACGCGCCCATCTTCCAGGTCGCCGACTACGGGCTGGTGGCGGACCTGTTCAAGGCGCTGCCCGAGCTCGAGGAGAAGGTGAAGGCGAGCCGGTGACGGCGGCGGTCTCCGAGCGGGACCTGGCGGATCTGGGCGTCTTCCGGATCGCGGTCCCGATCCCGTTCCCGCAGGCGGGCGGGCCGGTCAACGTCTACCTGGTCGAGGAGGCCGGCGGCGGCCTCCTGCTCTTCGACGCCGGCCTCGGCACCGAGGCGGCCCGCTCGGCCCTGGAGGACGGGTTCCGGCGGCTCGGCCGCCACCTCTCCGAGGTCACCCGCATCGTCGTCTCCCACGGTCACGTGGACCACTACGGCGGGGCCCGGGCCATCCAGGAGGCCTGCGGCGGCGACCTGCCGGTCCTGGCCCACCCGCTCGACATCCCGAAGATGGAGGAGGGCGGCTGGCGGTGGCGCGACGAGGCCCCTCGCTACGCCGCCCACCTGGCGCGCCTGGGCGTCCCGGCGGAGGTGCTCGCCGCGGTGGCGCGCGAGGGCGAGCGCGGGTTCGGGATGGCCCGCCGCGTCCCCCGGGTCCGCCCGGTCGGCGGGGGCGAGGTGATCCGGACGCGGCACCTCTCCCTGGAGCTGCACCACATGCCCGGCCACACGCCGGGGCTCCTCTGCGCCCACGACCGCGAGCGGCGCATCTTCCTGTCCGACGATCACCTGCTGGAGAAGGTCTCGCCCAACCCGCTCATCGAGCTCGGGCCGGAGGGCGAGGAGGGCTTCTTCCGGCCGCTCCTCGCCTACCTGGACAGCCTGGAGCGGACGCGGCGACTGGAGATCGACCTGGTCCTGCCCGGGCACGGCCCGCCCTTCTCCGGCCACCGGGCCGTGATCGACGCGCTCCTGGGCTTCTACGGGAGGCGCCAGGCGCGGATCCTCGAGGTGCTGGAAGCGGGGGCGCGCCCGGCCTGGGGGATCGCCCGGGAGATCTTCCCGTCCGCCGGCCCCCAGGAGGCGTTCCTGGTCGCCTCCGAGGTGGTGGCGAACCTCGAGGTGCTGGAGGCGCGCGACCAGGTGACCCGCGCGCTCCGGGACGGCGTCTGGGCGTTCGCCCTGGCCGCCTGACCTCGCCGGCCGGCTCGACATCCGGCGCATCATGGGGCAAGGAAGGGCCCCATGCTCGACCTCTTCGCGCAGCCCGACACCTGGGTGGCCCTGGCCACGCTCTCCGCCATGGAGATCGTGCTCGGGATCGACAACGTGGTCTTCCTGGCCATTCTCAGCGGCCGGCTCCCGGGGGAGCAGCAGCCGGCCGCACGGCGGATCGGGCTGGGGCTCGCCCTGGGAATGCGGATCGTGCTCCTGCTCGCCATCACCTGGGTGATGGGGCTCACGCGCGAGCTCTTCCAGGTCCTCGGCCGCGGGTTTTCGGGCCGGGACCTCATCCTGCTCGCCGGTGGGCTCTTCCTCATCGGGAAGGCCACGGTGGAGATCCACGACAAGCTCGAGGTGAAGCACGGCGAGGAGCTGCCCCGGGCCGGATCGGCCCGGTTCGGCATGGTGATCGCCCAGATCGCGCTCCTCGACATGGTCTTCTCGCTCGACTCGGTCATCACCGCGGTGGGGATGGCCCAGCACCTCTCGGTGATGATCGCGGCGGTGGTGATCGCCATGGCCGTGATGCTGGCCTTCGCCGGCGCCATCGGGGCCTTCGTCGAGCGCCACCCCACCATGAAGGTGCTGGCCCTCGCCTTCCTCATCCTCATCGGCGTGATGCTGGTGGCGGAGGGCGTCGGACAGCACATCGAAAGGGGCTACGCTTACTTCGCCATGGCCTTCTCGCTCGGGGTGGAGCTCCTCAACATGCGCATGCGGCGGGCCCAGCAGGCGCCGGTGCGCCTGCACGGGAAGTTCGAGTCGGAGCGGAGCCCGGGGGCCTGATCCGGCCGGATCGCACATGGCCGACCTCGCCCTGCTCCTCCTCACCCTCGCCTGGGGCACGACCTTCACCTTCGTGAAGGACGTGCTGGAGGTGGCCTCCCCCGGCCTCTTCCTGGCGGCACGGTTCGGCGTGGCGGCGGCCGTGCTGGCCGCGGTCTGGGCGGTGCGCCGCGACCGGCCCACCCCGGGCCTGTGGCGGCACGGGCTCCTGCTCGGCCTCGCCATGCTGGCCGGCTTCGCCCTCCAGACGCTGGGGCTGCGCTTCACCACCCCGGCGCGCTCCGGGTTCATCACCGGCCTCTCCGTCCTGGTGGTGCCCTTCCTCGCGCGCTTCGTCCTGGGGCGTCCGGTGAAGGGGGCTTCCTGGGGAGGGGTCGCGCTCGCCGTGGTCGGCCTGGGCGTGCTCTCGTTCGCCGAGGGCGTGACCGCCGAGGTCCGGGTGGGCGACCTCCTCACGCTGGGGTGCGCCCTGGCCTACGCGCTCCAGATCGTGTGGACCTCGGAGTGGGCCCCGCGCCACCCGCTCGCGCCGTTCGTGCTGGCGCAGGTGCTCGTCACCGCGGTCGCAGCCGGGCTCGCCGTTCCCTTCGAGGGAGCCTTCCTCCGCGCCGGGGGAGCGGACCGCTTCGCGGCCACGGTCGCCTACACGGGCGTCGTCATGACCGCCGGCACGTTCTTCGTCATGAACTGGGCGCAGCGGCACACCACCGCGGTCCGCGCAGCGCTCATCTTCTCGCTCGAGCCGGTGTCGGCGGCGCTCTTCTCCCATCTGTACGGAGGCGAGCCGCTCGGCCCCCCGGTCTGGATCGGGGGCGCCCTGATCGTGGCGGGGGTCCTGCTGGGCGAGGTGGGCGGCGCGCTGGAGGCGAGGGCGGGGCGGGCCGAGGCGGCCTGACGACGCGCGGGGCCCGCTGCGCGGAGACTGGCGCACCGCACGGGCCCCGCGGGGGAGGCGTTCCCCTCGGCGCTCCGCGGCTCACGCGACAAGGTACGGCCGCCGCTCCCCGTCCGCTCCCGCCGGCATCGACGCCCTGCCAGCACGCTCCGGTGCCGCTCGGATCGCAGCGGCTGGACCGGCGCCGCCGCCGGTCCGATCCCCGACCGAAGAAGCCCTCCCGCGCTCGAACGCTCCGCGCCTCGGGCAACGCCCCCCGCGGGTCCCTGTCCCGCCGGCGGCTGCGGTCGCCGGCGCGGCGAGACCCGGGGCCGCGCCGCGCAGCGAGCCGTCGGCGAGGGCCTGCCGGTTCCCTGGCAGCTGCGGTGCAAT
>DATIUR010000174.1:0-2197 GCA_035466675.1 Anaeromyxobacteraceae bacterium
TGGGCAAGGCGCAGCGCGAGGGGCAGGGCAGACCTCCGTACGCGTGATCGGAGCAGCGCAGGCCGGCCAGCGCCTGGACGGGCACGCCGGCCGCGCGCGCGAAGGCGGCGTTGGCGCGCACCAGCTCGCAGCCGCCCGCCCGGAAGATGGCCAGCGGGTCGCCGATGGCGTCGAAGGTGGCGCGCCACTCCTGGGCGGCGCGGACCACCGCCGCCGACCGCTCGGCCAGCCGGACGTCCAGGTCCCGGTTCAGGCGCTCGAGCGCCTCGTTCCGCTCGGTGAGCAGCTTCTGGAGGCGGCCGTTCTCCTCCTGCGTCCAGTACTGCTCGATGGCGCTCTCGATGGTGATGAGCAGGTGCGCGTCGTCCCAGGGCTTCCAGATGAAGCGGAAGATCTCGGACTGGTTCACCGCCTCCTCGATGGCGGACGAGTCCGCCTGCCCGGTGAGCAGGACGCGCTGGATGGCCGGCCAGCGCTCCTTCACGGCGCGCAGGAACTCGACGCCGTTCATCCCCGGCATGCGGTAGTCCGAGACCACCACCTGGACGGGCTCGCGGGTGAGGATGTCGAGCGCGCCCTTCCCGTCCGGCGCGTCCAGGACGCGGCAGCGGGACCGCCGCAGCACCCGCCGGAGCGCACGGCGGACGTGGTCGTCGTCGTCCACGACGAGGAGGGTCGAGCCCGCGGCAGGACCCGGGCGCCCCTCTCCCCTCGGCTCGGCGTGTTTGTCCATTCTGACCGGCCCCTTCGGTGCACGGGTCGATCCGCGTCAGATCGGACCCAGGGCCCTGTGATCACGGGGACTTGATCGGTCGCTGACCCGGGTTGCAGGTTACCCAGGGGGATGCTACACCCACTGGGCCCCGGGCAGGAACACGCCCGCGTCAGCGCTGGCCTGCGTCGAAGCGGTAGGCCTGGGCCTGGTAGAGGCAGATGGTGTTCCGCCCCGCGTCCTTGGCCCGGTAGAGCGCCTCGTCGGCGAGCTTGAGGAGCACGTCGGGGCCGGTGACGTCCCGGGCCGGGTAGAAGGCGATCCCGATGGAGGCCGTCACCTGCACGTCGAGGTGCTTCCCTTCCGCGCCGATGCGGTACTTCTTCTGCCCGAGCTCGCGCCAGACCCGCTCCGCCACGGTGAGCGCGCCGGACATGTGGGTCTTCGGGAGGATGACCGCGAACTCCTCCCCGCCGAAGCGGGCGCAGATGTCCGGCTCGCGGATCGAGGCCCGGATCAGGGCCGCCGCCTCGCGCAGGACCGAGTCGCCGGCGAGGTGGCCGTGCTGGTCGTTCACCGCCTTGAAGTGGTCGAGGTCGATCATCATGAGCGAGACCGGGTCGGCGTAGCGCTGGGCGCGGCGGAACTCCTCGGCCAGGCGCTCGTCGAAGAAGCGCCGGTTCCGGAGGCCGGTCAGGGAGTCGGTGATCGACTGCTCCTCGAGCTGCTTCTGCTTCTCCTCCAGCTCCCGCCGGGCGCGCCGCAGCTCGTCCTGCAGGCTCTTGATCCGGAGCATCGCCTGGGCGCGGGCCAGGATCTCCGCCTCGGCGAAGGGCTTGGCCAGGAAGTCGTCGGCCCCGATGCGCAGGCCCCGCACCTTCGAGTCGATGTCCGACTTCGCCGAGAGGATGATGACCGGGATGAACTGCTCGTCGCCGCGCGGCGCCTTCAGGATGCGGAGCAGCTCCAGCCCATCCATGTCGGGCAGGACGAGGTCCAGGAAGACGAGGTCGGGCAGGTCGCCGCGGAAGGCCCGGAGCGCCTCCTTCCCGTCGCGGGCGCGCCGGACGTCGTACCCGTCGCGCGCCAGGACCTGGGCGAGCTGGTCGAGCAGCGCGGGGGAGTCGTCGACGACCAGGACGCGGGAGGGCGGAGCGGCCACACTCCGAGGTTACCCGAATGCCGGGGCGGCCCCAAGCGCGGGGCCTCCCTGGTGGCGGCGCTAGCGAGGCGGGATGCGCAGCGCCTGGCCGGGGAAGATGAGGTCGGGGTTCTCCACGGCGGCGCGGTTCGCCTCGTGCAGCAGCGGCCACTTCATGGGATCGCCCAGGTGGGCGGCGGCGAGATCCCAGAGCGTGTCGCCGGGGCGGACCTCGATCTGGCCCGCCGCGGTCGGGGTCGGCGCCGCGGTCGGGGTCGGCGCCGCGGTCGGGGTCGGGGTCGCCACGTGGGCGGCGGGCGCCGGCGCGGCCGGGGACGGGGCTG
>DATIUR010000175.1:0-7753 GCA_035466675.1 Anaeromyxobacteraceae bacterium
AGAAGGCGCAGCAGAAGCGCGAGGTGAACGTCCGGCGCTGGGTGCTCGGCCGCGTGAGCGCCCAGGACCTCTCCATCGCCACACGCCAGCTGGCGGTGCTGGTGAACGCCGGGATCCCGCTGGTGGAGTCGCTCTCGGCCCTGGTCGAGCAGGTGGAGCACGAGCGGCTGAAGCGCGTCCTCTCCGACGTGAAGCAGCGGGTCAACGAGGGCGCGAGCCTCGCCGACGCGCTGGCGGTCCACCCGCGCGTCTTCAGCACGCTCTACGCCAACATGATCCGGGCCGGCGAGAGCTCCGGGGCGCTCGACGTGGTGCTCTACCGGCTGGCCGACTTCACCGAGAGCCAGGCGCGGCTGCGCGCCAAGGTGCTCGGGACCATGGCCTACCCGGCCGCCATGGTGGTCATCGGCTCGATCGTCCTGGGGATCCTCTTCACCGTGGTCATCCCCAAGGTGCTCCGCATCTTCGAGGACACGCAGGCGGTCCTGCCCTGGAACACCCGCGCGCTGGTCGCGCTGGCGAGCTTCGTGTCCGCGTTCTGGTGGGTGATCGGGATCGCCCTGGCGGCGGCCGTCTGGGGCTTCCTCCGCTGGCGCAGGACGCCGGCGGGCCGGGCCCGCTGGGACCGGTTCGTGCTCCGCGCGCCGATCTTCGGCCGACTCGTCCGGCAGATCGCCATCGGGCGATTCGCCCGCACGCTCTCCACGCTGCTCAAGAGCGGCGTCCCCCTCCTCGTCGCCATGGACATCGTGAAGAACATCGTGGGCAACTCCCGGCTGGCCGAGGTGATCGAGCAGTCCCGCGACGCCATCCGGGAGGGCGAGTCGATCGCCGCCCCGCTCAAGCGCTCCGGGGAGTTCCCGCCGCTCGTCCACCACATGGTCTCGGTCGGCGAGCGCTCCGGCGCGCTCGAGGAGATGCTCGCCAACGTGGCCGACGCCTACGAGGACCAGGTGGAGACGGCCATCGGCGCCCTCACCTCGCTGCTCGAGCCCGTCATGATCGTCGGCATGGGCACCGTGGTCGCCTTCATCGTCTTCTCGGTCCTGATGCCCATTCTCCAGATGAACACCCTCGCAGGAGGCTAGACCATGCGCCCCTCTCGTCCCGCTCTCGGCGCCGCACGCGGCATGACCCTCATCGAGATCCTCGTCGTGGTCGTGCTCCTCGGAATGATCGCGGCGGCGGTGGCCGTGAACGTCGTCGGCGCCGGCGGGAAGGCCCGCGTCGATCGCGCGAAGACGGACGTCCAGCGCATCGCGAACGAGGGCGTGGATGCGTTCCGCGCCATGCGCGGCCGCTACCCGACCACCGAGGAGGGCCTCACGATCCTCATCCAGGAGAAGTTCCTCAAGCCCAACTCGAAGGACGGGTCGCTCAAGGATCCGTGGGAACGCGAGTACATCTACCTCTATCCGGGCCAGGCTCACCCGGATGGCTACGACGTCAAGACGTACGGAGCCGACGGCCAGCCCGGCGGCGAGGACGAGAACGCGGACATCGTCAACTACTGAGGCATCGTGCAGGGCACACGCCACGGTACGGGGGGCTTCACCCTCATCGAGCTGCTCGTCGTGATCGGCGTCATCGCCATCGTGGCGGCGGCAGCGGCGCCGGCGGTGGAGTCGATCACCGGCGCCGACGCGCGCAGGGCGGCGGGGACGCTGGCCGGCGGCATGCGGACCGTCTTCGACAGCGCCCGGCTCCGCCACGCCACCTGCTGCATCGCGCTCGATCTCGACGGCCGCGCCTGGTCGGCGAGATGCGCGAAGGGTCGGGTGGGGCTCTCGCGCCGGACGGATCGGGAGGGTCCGGCCAGCGCCTCCTCCGAGCCGTTCCGGGAAGAGGGGTCCGAGGAGGAGCGGCTCCTGGCGGGGACGCGGTGCGAGACGTTCGGCGTCTCGATCGGGAAGGAGGTCCGGCTGCCCGGACGCGCCCGGTTCGGCCCGGTCCGGCTCGACGGGCGGAAGGTCGAGGAGGGGATCGCGTCCGTGCACTTCTTCGCCGGCGGCCGGGCCCAGCGCGCGGTGGTGCCGGTCCAGGACGGCGACCACGTCTACACGGTCGTCCTCGAGCCGATGACCGGCCGGACGCGCGTCCGCTACGGCCCGCCGGACGCGGAGGAGGGCCGGTGAGCAGGCGCGGCTTCACCCTGCTCGAGGTGATGGTCGCCCTCGCCATCCTGGCGGCGGGGCTGGTGGGGATCTCCGAGCTGGTGGGCGGGGCCATGCGCAACCACGCCCGGGCGAAGCAGCTCGAGGTCGCCACCCTGCTCGCCCGGGGCAAGATGGCCGAGATCGAGGACCATTACGAGGAGGAGGGGTTCCGCGACTTCGACGAGGCCGACGACGGCACCTTCGACGACGAGGGCCACCCCGAGGTGTCCTGGGCCCTCGAGGTGAAGAAGCCGACGGTGGACCTGGGCGGCACGGCCGCCTGCAGGGCGTTCCTGGGGGGAGGAGAGATCGCGGACCTGCTCGGAGCCGCCGCCCCCTCCGCCCAGGGCGAGCCCGCCGCGGGGCCCTCGCCGCTGGCGGCGGCGATGGAGGGCTACGTCAAGCAGCAGTGCGCCCTCTTCGGCGAGACGCTCAAGAAGTCGCTCCGCGAGGCGCGCCTCACCGTCTCCTGGCGGGACGGGAAGGCCCAGGAGTCGTTCCGGGTGGTCACCCTCCTCGCGGTGATCCAGCCCAGGAAGGGGCAGCCGTGACGGTCCGCCCGGCCCGAGGGTTCACGCTGCTCGAGCTGCTCGTGGCGATCGGCATCACGGCCGCGCTCGCCGCCATGGTGGCGGGCTCCTTCGCCCGCCTCGACCGCATCGCGGAGGAGGCCCGCGCCCAGCAGGAGCGGCTCGGCACCGCCCGGCTGGCGCTCTCCCGGATGGCGCGCGAGATCCGGATGGCCTTCGTCTCGGACCAGTTCGACGCCACCCGCTACCGCGAGCGCCCCACCCTCTTCGTGGGCCGGGAGGACGACCTGCTCTTCACCACCTTCGCGCACGAGCGGCTCTGGAAGGACGCGAAGGAGTCGGACCAGGCGGTGGTCGAGTACGCGCTCGACCGCGACCCCGACGCCCCGGGCGAGGAGGCCCTCTTCCGGCGCGAGAAGGTCCACCTGGACGACGACCCGGAGCGGGGCGGGGCCCGCGACGTGGCCTGCCCGCGCGTGGAGCGGATCCGGTTTCAGTACTGGGACCGCCGGCGCGGCGAGTGGACGCGCGAGTGGTCCACCCGCACCACCGAGCGGGCCAACGATCTGCCCACCCGGGTGCGGATCGAGCTCGAGCTGAAGGTCCCGGGGGGCGAGACCGAGAAGCTCTCCACGGAGGCGCGGATCGCGCTCACGCGCCCGCTGGACACGCGATGACCCTGGTCCGCCGAGCCGCCTTTCCGCACGGCCGACTCCGCCCCCGCGCCGGGCGCGGGGCGGCCCTGCTCACCGTGATCGTGGCGCTCGCCCTGCTCACCGCGCTGGCGGCGGACGTGGCCGGGGACGCGCTCGTGGCCCTGAAGTCCGCCGCCAACGCGCGGGACGAGCTCAGGGCCGAGTACCAGGCCCGGAGCGCGGTGGCGGCGGCCAGGCTGGTGATCCACTTCCAGTGGCAGGTGGACGGCGCCATGGCGCCGACGCGCCAGCCGGGTGCCGGAGCCCTCCCGCGCCTCCAGCTCTGGAAGTTCGCCCAGGTCGGCCCGGCCGTCCGGGACACGCTCTTCGGCGAGCCCTCCGCCCGCGACGGCGCCTTCGAGGCGAGGCTCGAGGACGAGGACCGGAAGGTGAACGCGCAGATGGACGGCTCGGCTGCGAAGGGGCTGCAGGCCGCCCAGGTCCAGAGCTTCTTCGAGATGGTGCGCGACCCGCGCTGGGACTTCCTGTTCGACCGGGAGGACGAGAACGGCGTCAAGGTGACCCGGGAGGAGCTCGCGCTCGCGCTCGCCGATTGGGTGGACGACAACCCCAACGCCTCGGCGCTGAACGGGCTCGCGCTCGAGAGCGGGTTCGGCGACGAGAACGCCCTCTACGACCGGGGCGAGGATCGGTACCGGGCCAAGAACGCCCGCTTCGACTCGCTGGAGGAGCTCCACCTGGTCTCGGGCGTCTCGGACGCCTTCCTGGACGCCTTCGGCGACCGGGTCACGGTCTACCTCTCGCGCAACGCCACGATGAACGTGAACACGCTCGACCCGCGCGAGCTCCTGCGGAACGCCCTCGTCATGGCCGCTCCGCCCGGGCAGGCCGTCCTCTCCGACCCCTCCTTGCCCGAGCGCCTCCAGAAGGCCGTGTCGGACCTGACGGTGGGAGGCTTCCTGGCCATGTCCCCCTCCCAGTTCGCGCAGATCCTCCAGGGCTTCGGCGTGACGGTGGATCCCGTCTACCTGCAGGCGAGCAACAAGGACGGGCGCGGCGCCTTCGGCGACCGCTCGACGGTGTTCCGCATCCGCGCCAAGGGCGCCGCGGGCGCGGTCGAGAAGCGCATCGGCGCGGTGGTGACGACCGATCCCGGCCAGCTCCGCAACCAGCCGGCGCCGCTGGGCAAGTTGATCGCCTGGCGGGAGGAGTGAGCATGGCGCAGAGGATCCTGGGCCTCGACCTCGGTTCGCACGCGGTGAAGGCGGTGCTGCTGGAGAGCGCCTACCGCGGGTTCACGCTGCTCGACGCCGCCAGCATGCCGGTCCCGGCCGGCGACGCGCCCCACCGGGAGCGCCAGGCCCTGGCGGTGCGGGACCTGCTCGCCGCCCGGGGCTGGCACCCCGACTCGACGGTGGTGGCCTTCCCGGGCGCCGGGCTCGCCTCCCACGTGGTCACCCTGCCCTTCACCGATCCGAGGCGGATCGAGCAGACGCTGCCCTTCGAGGTGGAGGGGCTCATCCCGTTCGACCTCGCCGACGTGGCCTGGGACTGGCAGCCGCTCGGCATCCGCGACGGACGCTCCGATCTCTACGTGGGGGTGGTCCGGAGCGAGGAGATCCGGTCCCTGCTGGCCGCCCTGGGGACCGCGGGGCTCGACCCCCGCGCCGTCGTCCCTGCCGCGCCGGCCTACTCGGCCCTCTTCGCGGCGGACGCCGTGGCCGGCGGACCGACCGGGGCCGAGGCCGTGGACGCGCCGGCCCAGGTCCTGCTGGACGTCGGGCGCGAGCGCACGAACGTCTGCGCCGTGGCGGCCGGCTCGTGCGAGGCGGCCCGCACCTTCGCCTTCGGCGCCTCCCACCTGGTCCGGGCGCTCGCGCGTGAGCTGGGGGTGGCCGAGCCCGAGGCGGAGGCCATCCTGGTGGCCGAGTCGGGCGGCCCGGCCCTGCCCCCCGGGCTGGCCGAGCGGGCGCGCGACCCGCGCGCGGCGGACGCCCTCCGGCGCGCCCTCGTCCCGCTGGTGCGCGAGCTTCGCGCCACCGTGAAGTCCTGGCAGGCGCGGACCGGGGCGCGGGCGGTGGGGCGGCTCCTCCTGGCCGGCGAGCTGGCCCGGCTGCCTGGGCTGCCGGAGCTGCTCGCGTCCGAGGCGGCGGCCGTCGAGCCGCTGGCGCTGGCCGGCGCCGTCGCGGATCGGATCCCGCCGGCGGAGGCGCCGGGCCTGGCCCTGGCGGCCGCCCTGGCGCTGCGCGGGCACCTGGGCGCGCGCGCGTCGCGCCTCAACCTCCGCCGCGGCCCGTTCGCCTACGTGCGCGACTTCCAGCACCTCCGGGAGCGGGCGGTCCGGCTGGCCGCCTACGCCGGGCTCCTCCTCCTCCTCGCCGCGCTGAGCGCCGGGGTGAAGACCTTCGCGCTGGCCCGGCAGGAGCGTGCGCTCGACCGGGCCCTGTGCGACGCCCAGCAGAAGATCCTGGGGAAGTGCCACGACAACGTGGAGACGGCGGTGGCCATCCTGAAGGGTCGGGGCACGCCGGCGGCGGCCGTGCCCAAGCTCTCCGCGGTGGACGTCCTCGCCGAGCTGTCCGAGCGCGTCCCGGCCGACCTCCCGCTCCGCCTGGACCGCATCGAGGTGACCCGGGAGAAGCTGGTCCTGCAGGGCACCACCGACACGGCCGAGAACGTCGACCGGGTGGTGTCCGCGCTGCGGGGGTCGCGCTGCTTCGGCGACGTCCGCTCCGGCGGAGCCCGGCGCCGCGGCTCGGACGGGAAGTTCGAGTTCTCGGTGGACTCGTCGCTCACCTGCCTGGAGCCCGCCGGCGGCGGGGGGAGGGGCTAGCGTGCAGAAGCTGCTCGAGCGCCTGAGAAGGCTCCGGTCCTCGCTCGAGGCCTGGTTCGGCGCGCTCGCCCCGCGCGAGCGCACCCTGGTCTCGGCCGCCGCCCTGGCGGGGGTCCTCTTCGTCCTCTTCCTGGTGGCGACCGCCGTCTCGCGCAGCATCTCCGCGCGCGAGGCGCGCATCGAGGAGAAGACCCGGATCGTCTCCCAGGTCGGCAGGCTGGCGGCAACCTACCGGGCCGCCCAGGGCGAGCGGCAGGCGCTCGAGGCGCGGCTCAAGGGACGCCCGGTGCAGCTCATCAGCCACGTCTCCCAGACCGGGGCGTCGCTCGGCATCGAGGTGAACGACCTGCGCCCCACCGGCGCGCCCGTCGAGACGGAGGGGCTGGTGGAGGAGAGCGTCGAGGTGAACCTGCCCCGGCTCGACATGGCGCGCCTGGCCCGGCTGCTCCAGGCGCTCGAGGGCGGGCCGGGCGTGGTCAAGGTCCGGCGGATCCGGGTCACCACCCGCTCGGACGACGCGGCCCTGGTGGACGTGACGCTGGTGGTGGCGACGTACGGGCTCGGCTCCTAGGGGGCGCGCGTGACCGTGAACTGGACCGTCTGGAAGCCGCGCCTCCTCTACGGCGCCTTCTTCCTCCTCGCCTTCCTCCTGGCGCTCCGCTTCACCTTCCCGGTCGAGGCGGTGATGGAGCGCGTGATCCTCGAGGCCGGCGCGCGGGGCTGGCAGGTGGAGGCCGACGACGTCTCCGGGGCGGGGTTCCTGGGGATCTCCGCCGAGAACGTCCGGGCCGAGGGATCGGACGGCCAGAAGCTCTCCGCCGAGCGCGTCACCGCCACGATGCGGCTCCTGCCGCTCCTGGTGGGCCGGCGCTCCGTCGCCTTCGACCTGCGGCTGTGGGACGGGCGGATCTGGGGCACCGCCGATCTCTCCGGCGAGCGCGCGGTCGAGGCGCGGGTCGACTCGATCGACCTGGCCCGGGCCACGCCGCTCCGGCGGGCCACCGGGCTCGAGCTGCTCGGCGTGATGGACGGCACCGTGGACCTCGCCGTCCCGGAGGATCCGGCGGCGAAGCCGGCCGGCCGGGTGGAGCTCAGCGTGAAGGAGGCGGGCCTGAACGGCGGCCAGCTGCGCATCCCCAGCCTGGGCGGCGGGCTCACCGTTCCCAGGATGGGGCTGGGACGGATCGAGGCGGCGGTCGCCCTCGCGGGCGGCAAGGGCACCTTCGAGCGCCTCGAGGCGAAGGGAGGCGACGCCACCTTCTCCGCCGAGGGGCTCTACTTCGTCTGGCAGCCGCGCCTGGCCAACGCGCCGCTCTTCGGCAAGGCCACGCTCCGCTTCGACGAGAAGTACTGGCAGAGCCCGGCCAGCTCCACCCTTCGCACCGTGGCCGAGGTGGCGCTCGCCTCGGCGCGCGGCCCGGACGGCGCGTACGGGATGCAGGTCTACGGCACCCTGGGCCAGCCCCAGATGCGTCCGCTGGCGCAGGCCGGCCCGCGCCCTCGCCTGCCGCATCCCGAGGAGTGACGGCGGATTCCCCCGTCAGATCCGGAACCGCCCCGCCGAGTCGGAGAGCCCCT
>DATIUR010000176.1:0-5471 GCA_035466675.1 Anaeromyxobacteraceae bacterium
GCGCAGGAGGTTCAGGGCCTCGAAGGCGGCCTGCCTCCGGATCCGCTCGCGGTCGCCCCGGTAGCGCCGCGCCACGTGCTCGGTCCCGGAGGGGCCCGCCAGCGCCACGTGCACGGTGCCGACCGGCTTCTCCTCCGTGCCGCCGGTCGGGCCGGCGATGCCGGTGATGCCGACGCCCCAGGTGGCCGCGCCGGCGCGGCGCGCCCCCTCGGCCAGCGCCCGCGCCACCGGCTCCGAGACGGCGCCGTGCGCGGCGAGGTCGGCGGGCGGGACGCCCAGGATCCGCTCCTTGACGGAGTTCGCGTAGGCCACCACGCCGAGGTCGAAGACGCTCGAGGCCCCGGGGACGCGGGTGAGGAGCTCGGCGAGCAGGCCGCCGGTGCAGCTCTCGGCCACGGCCACCCGCTCGCCGCGCGCCGCCAGCCGGGCGACCACCAGCTCGGGCAGCTCGTCCCTGCCCTCGCCGAAGGCCGAGTCGCCGAAGATCCCCCGGACCCGGCCCAGGATCGCGTCGGCGCGGGCGGCCGCGTCCGGACCCGAGACGCTCCACTTCACGTGGACCTCGGGCCAGTGGGCCCGGAACCCGAAGCGCACCCCGGCGCTGCCGGGATCGTCCATCACCGGGCGCATGGCGTCGTCGGCGTGGGACTCGGGCACGCCGAAGAGCTTCACCACCCGGGCGGCGGCCGGCTCGCCCAGCCTCGCGGCCAGCCGGGGGAGGAGCCACTCCTGGCACAGGCCCCGGTACTCCGCCGGGACGCCCGGCAAGCAGACCACCTCCGCCCGCAGCAGGCGGACGGCGAAGCCCGGCGCGGTGCCGAACCGGTTCGGGATCACCTCCGCGCCCCTGGGGAAGCGGGCCTGCTTCACGTTGTTCGGGGTCATGGTCCGCCCGAACCGGCGGAAGCGCTCCTCGATGGTCCGGAGCGAGGGCTCGTGCAGCTCGAGCGGGACGCCGAGCGCCGCGGCCGCGACCTCGCTGGTGAGGTCGTCCTCGGTGGGCCCCAGGCCGCCGCTCGTCACCACCACGTCCGAGCGGCCGGCCGTCTCCCGGATCGCGGCGAGCAGGTCGGTCCGGTCGTCGCCCACCAGGGTCTTGCGGCGCACCATGAGGCCCATGTCCCAGAGCCGGTCCATCAGCCAGGCGGAGTTCGTGTCCACGATCTGCCCGGTGAGCAGCTCGTCGCCGGTGGCCAGGATCTCGACGGCCAGGCCCATCAGAGCGCCTCGGCGAGGACGGTGAGCAGGTACAGCCCCAGGCGGGCGAGCAGGCCGGCGGCCACGTCGTCCATCACCACGCCGAAGCCGTTCTTGACCCGGTCGAAGGCGGAGGCCGGCCAGGGTTTCACCACGTCGAGGACCCGGAAGAGGAGGAAACCGATCAGCGCCGCCGTCCAGGAGAACGGGACGAGCGCCATGGTGAAGAGGTACCCGACCACCTCGTCGACGACGATGGGTGAGGCGTCCGCCACCCCCCAGTACCGGCCGGCGCGGTGCGCCGCCAGGATGGCGAGACCGGTGGCGGCGACGAGGACGGCCAGGTAGGCGGCCGCCGGGAGCCCGGAGAGCGCCCACCAGAGCGGGATGGCGCCGAGGGTGCCCACCGTGCCGGGGGCGACCGGGGAGAAGCCGCAGGGGCCCCAGGCGGCCAGGAGGACCCAGGGACCGGGGCGTCCCTCCGGACGCGGGCCCTTCCGCAGGCGCAGGGCGGGGAGCGGCACGTCCTAGATGTACTCGTCGCCCTCGCGCTTGTCGCCCTCGACGTCCTCGTCCTCCGGCTCGAGCGCCTCGTCGGCCTCCAGCTCGGCCCGCACGGACGGGGGCAGCCGGGCCGCCACCTCGGCGGCGGGCCGGGCCCTGAGCAGGATCGACTCGGCGATGCCCATGGTGATGTAGGCCGCCATGTAGACGACGAGCACGAAGGAGGGACGGGTGACGAGGCCCACCGCCACCCCCGCCAGGCACAGGAACAGGAAGACCGCCAGGCTCTTCGAGGAAAAGGAGACGTCCTTGAAGGTCCGGTACCGGACGGTGGAGACCATGAGGAAGGCGAGGAGGAGGACCACGAGCGCGATGGGCACGTGGGTGGCCGCGGCGGTGACCGCGCCGAACTGCCGGTAGTGCGCGATGACGAGGGCCACGATGGTCCCGGCCGCCAGCGGGATGGGGAGGCCCACGAAGAACCGGGAGGAGCTCTTGTCGCCCCGGTGGGCGAGCACGTTGAAGCGGGCCAGCCGCAGGGCCCCGCAGGCGAGGAAGGCGAAGGCGACGAACATCCCGAGCAGGCCGAGGGGCGCCAGCGCCCACTTGTAGACGAGCAGCGCCGGCGCCGCGCCGAAGCTCACCACGTCGGCCAGGCTGTCGAGCTCCACGCCGAACTCGGACTGGGTCTTCGTCATCCGGGCGACCCGCCCGTCGAAGGCGTCGAAGAAGATGGCGAAGAAGATGGCCAGGGCGGCCTGGTAGAGCTGCGCCGGCGTCGCCTCCCCCGCGCAGAGCGTGAGCGCGTAGAAGCCGAGGAAGATCGAGCTGACCGTGAAGAGGTTCGGAAGGACGAACATCGCCTTGCGCAGGTTGATCTGCATGGGTGGACGCGCTTCCTCTTCCCCCCTTCCGATCTCGGGAGGCTGGCACGGTCCGACGCGGAAGTCGAGGGGTCCCGGGCTCACGGACTCCCCGGGCACGGCTGGCGGGCGCCCCCGTCCAGGATGCGGACCCGGGCGCCGGCCCCGCAGTCCACCCAGACGGTCGGATCGGTGCGCCACCGCTCGAACCGGGTCCGGACCTGGGCGCCGCTCCCGGCCACCAGGGCCGGACCCCGCCCGGCGCACAGGCCGCCCTCGAGGTCGGCCCGCGCGTCGTTCACGAAGACGAGGCAGCCGGAGGCGCCGCAGACCGCGTCCACGCCGGAGAGCCGGACCTCCCCTCCCGAGGCCGACAGGGCGGTCCCGGCGCAGCCCAGGAACGTGCTCGCCGCCAGCCGGACCGTGCCGCGGCGCGCCATGAGGCAGTCGCCCAGGAAGCCGTCCTGCTCCACCGCGCCGGCCACGAGCACGTCCTCGCCCTCGACGGTCCCGCGGTCCACCGCGATCCCGGTGGGGCCGGGCGCGCGCACGGTCACCGCCGAGAGCCGGGCGCGGCCGCCGGACACCGAGATGCCGGCCTCGCGCGACGGCCCCACCACCGCGAAGCGGGAGAGGTCGAGCGCGCCGCCCAGGATCCCCACCCCGGCCATGCCGCCGCGCGCCGACCCGCCCCGGAGCGCCACCTGGCCGCGCGCGGAGAGGAGGCCGTAGTGCCCGCCCACGAGGTCGACGCCCTCGCCGTCGAGGCGGCCGCCGTCCACGAAGGCGCCCGAGGCCCCGCCCCGGAGCGCCACGTCGGAGAGGCGGGCGGTGCCGCCCAGCACCTTCACGGCCGAGCGGGCCGGGCCGGCCCGGATGGCGAGGCCGGAGATCTCGGCGCGGCCGACCACCACCGCGCCGTCCTCGCCCTCGGGCGAAAGCACCCGGGTGGCGGCCGGTCCCGCGCCCTCCACCCGGATCCCGTCGAGCCGCCCGAGCGAACCGGCGTGGTCGCCCGGACCGAGCCGCACCACGTCGCCCGGCCGGGCCCGGGCCAGGGCGGCGGCCAGGGGCTCCCCGGCGGGCACCTCCAGGATCGCGGCGGCGGCGAGCGCGGCGGCGGCGGAGAGGAGAGGCGTCACGGGTCGGTGGATCCGCCCGGATCAGTAGCCGCCCGCCGCGGCTCCCGGCGCCGGCTCCGCGTCGCCGAGGAGCGCCAGGGGGTTCTGCGCCTTGCCCCCGCGCCACACCTCGAAGTGCAGGTGGGGGCCGGTGGCGCGCCCGGTGGCGCCGACCAGCCCGAGCGCCTGTCCCGGCTCGACCGCGTCGCCCGGCCCGCACAGGACGCGGGAGAGGTGGCTGTAGCGGGTGGTGAGGTCGCCGCCGTGCCGGACCTCGACCAGCAGGCCGTAGCCCGCGGTCCAGCCGGCGCGCACCACGTAGCCCCGGGCGGCCGCCCACACCACGCGCCCCGCGTCGGCGGCGAGGTCGATCCCCCAGTGCATCCGCCGGTCGCCGTTGAAGGGGTCGTCCCGCATGCCGAAGGTGGAGGAGAGGCCCGCGCCCTCCACGGGCCAGCGGAGCCTGCCCGGCTTCCTCTTCGCGAGGAGCCCCTGGCCGAGCGCGCGGGCCGCCGCGATGCGGTTCGCGAACCGGGCCGCGCGGGCGGTCACCTCGGCGGCCATCTCGGGGGAGGCGGGTCCGTACCGGCGCAGGTCGAGATCCCACTCGGTCTCGACGGTGATGCGGGCCCGGACCAGCTCGAGGAGCGGCGTCTGGGGCAGGGGCCGGGAGAGGTAGAGGTCGAGGTCGGCCGCGAGGCTCCGCCAGGCCGCCTCCGCCTCCGGCGGGAACCCCGGCCCGGTCCGGCGGGCGGCGCGGCGCGCCCGGGCGCCCGACGCGAAGCCGAGCAGCGTGCCGTCGATGGGAGGGCCGTCCACCGGCTCCGCGGCGATGGACCGCGGGGCGACCACCTTCACCGGCGGTGGCATGGGCGCGCCCGAATCGTCCACCACCGCGAGCAGGCCGGCCTCCTCGAAGGTGGTCCGGGGGCGGGGCCCGTGCGCGCAGGCGGCCAGGCCGCACGCGAGGAGGAGCGCTGGCGCGAGGCGCGGGCCCACGAAGCGATGTTAGCACGCGATGTGCGGAGCGCCCGTTCGCGTCCCGCGGTCCTGGGGGTGGGAGGGGGTGCGAGGCGGGGTGTCGCCTCAGGCCGCGGCCAGGGCCCGGGCGGCGCGGCGGCCCGCCTCCTCGACGTCGTCGCGCGTGACGTCGAGGTGCGTGGCGAAGCGCAGCAGGTCGGGCCGCGAGCCCTCCGGGTTCGCCAGGACGCCCTCCCGGGCCAGCCGGGCCGAGACGTCGGCGCCGCTCCGGCCGGCGAAGGCGACGAAGACGAGGTTCGTCTCGACCGGGAAGATCGCCGAGGCGCCGGGGATCCGGCAGAGCACCTCGGCGAGGCGGCGCGCGTTCTCGTGGTCCTCCGGGAGGCGGTCCACGTGGTGGTCGAGCGCGTAGAGGCCCGCCGCGGCGAGGATGCCCGCCTGGCGCATCCCGCCGCCCAGCCGCTTGCGCAGGCGGCGGGCCTCGAGGACGAGGTCCTTCGGGCCGCAGACGACCGACCCGGCCGGCGCGCCGAGGCCCTTCGAGAGGCAGACCGAGACCAGGGTGGCGCCGGCCGCGTACTCGGCGGGCCGCCGGCCGCTCGCCGCGCAGGCGTTCCACAGCCGCGCGCCGTCGAGGTAGAGGGCGAGGCCGCGGCGCCGGGCCAGCTCGGCGAGCGCGTTCACCCGCTCGAGCGGGTAGACCGCCCCGCCGCCGCGGTTGTGCGTGTTCTCGATCTCGATGACGCGGGTGCGCGGGTAGTGGCTGGCGGCGGGCCGGATGAGCGCCTCCACCTCGGCCGGGTCG
>DATIUR010000177.1:0-2206 GCA_035466675.1 Anaeromyxobacteraceae bacterium
GGGACGTGGATCTCGGCGATGGGCGCGTAGAGCTTCTGGGGAGGCGCCTCGGAGACGTGGCACCCGGCGCACCCCGTCTCGTCCACCTGCGGGCCGCCGGCGTGGGCGAAGTGGACCGGGTCGGCGATCGGCGTCGCGTCGAACCAGGTGTCGGGGTGGCAGCCGTGGCAGGTCCGGCGCGAGACCGCGTAGAGGACCTCGGACTCCTGCGGCGCACCGCCGTGACAGGCCTCGCAGTCGCGCAGGTCGCGGGGGAAGACCACGCCGGTGGGCACGAGCCGCGGCGGCTGCTGGTTGTCGCTCCGGCTCACCACCCGCCCGAACACGAACTCCCTGCTCTGGTAGCCGATCACCGAGAACTTCCGCCCGGCGAGGGGCGGGTTCGCCGGGGTGGCCCCGCCGGTGCGCGACGGCGAGAACGGGAGCGGGAGCGCCGTCGCGGACGGCAGCGGTGGCGCCGGCACGGCGCTCCCCCCGGGGGCCGCCTGGTAGAGCGTCGGCAGGTTCTTCCCGCGGTGGATGCGGTGCACGAGACGACCGAGCTCGAGCGGGTTCGGGTTCGTCGCCGCGGTCGCCCCGTCCGGCGCGGCGGGGTCGATCGTGTCCGGATCCGAGTTCTGCCAGGTGTGGCACGTGAGGCAGATCTTCACGCCGACCCGCCGGCCGCCGTGGGCGCGGAGGGTGCCGTGGCAGCGGTTGCAGTTCGCGTCGAGCACGGTGTCGCGCGGCGCCGGCGACCCGCCGGCGGGCCGGAAGTCGAAGGTGGCGTTCGTGCGCGCCGTGCCCTCCGCGGCGGAGAGGTACACGGCCGCCCGGAACGTCGCGGTGGGGAGGAAGCCGGCCGGCAGCGGCGTCGCGAACTCGTACGTGAACGCCCCGTCGTCGCCGTCGAAGGTCCCGCTCGTCTCCACGCCGGGCTGGCGCGCGTTCGCGATCACCTGGCCCGGCGGCGTGAACGGACCGGCCGGAGGGAGCTGCGCCGCCGTCTGGCCGCCGGTGAGGAGCAGGCTCTGCCAGGCGGCGAGCCCGTCCACCGGGTGCGTGGAGAGCATGGCGAGCGTGAAGGTCGGCTTGAGGGCGACCGCCTCGGCGCGGGAGAGCCGCGCGCCTCCACGCGAGAGGGTGAGGCCGACCTGCACATGCCCGTTCGGGAGGACGGAGGCCGACTCGATCCGGATCTCGGGGCCGCCGGCGAGCTGCGCGGACCTCGCTGGCTCCCCCACGACGGGACGCTTGCACGCGGTCCCGGCGGCGAGCAAGAAAGCTGCCGCGGCTCCCGCGAAAGCCGGGAGGCGCCCCGTTCGGTAGCCGCCGCTCATCAAGATCTTCCCTCGCGCCCCGGGGGCCGCAGAGACCCGGAACGTCCGAGTTACATGTTACGTGGCGCACCTTTGTGGGTGTCAATCCGCACGGTTATCCGCACGGTCACACGAGGCCGGGACGCGGTCAAAGTTACGGCCGCACCCGTGGCGAGATGCCGCGGGCTCCAACCGCGATGCCGCGGCTCCAAGACGGTAGCCGGCAGCCTCCGCAGGGGCGGTCCCGGCATCCCCCGGCCGCCGGCGTGTCCCGCACCGGCTCCCGACCTGCTATGCGCACCTGTGCGATGCGCCTCGGAAGAGATCTGCTACCCTGCGCCGCCCGATGATCGGAAGTGCCCTCGCCGCCCTCGCCGCCGCCCTGCTGACCGCCGGGATCCCCGCGCCGGACCTCAGGGAAGCGGACGGTGCGCGCCTGCGCGCAGCGGCCGCGGAGGCGGAGGCCCCGCCCCCCGAGTCGCCCGGCGCCCCCGCCGCCGAGGTAGGCAGATCGCAGCCCCCCGATCGCAGCAGGGCGCGGTCCTGGTTCGCGCTGCCGATGCTGTTCTGGCTACCGGAGACGAAGCTCGGGCTGGCGGCGACCGGTGGAGTCCACTTCCACGTGCCCGACGCCGCCGAGGCCTCGAACGCCTTCCTCGTCGCGGGCTACACCGTCCAGGGACAGGGGTCGGTGGACGCCTCGAGCGACGTCTGGCTCCGGAGCGGCGCGCTCCTCTCCGGCCGCCTCCGCGCGGTGCACTACCCCGACTCGTTCTACGGCATCGGCCCCGAGACCACGCTCGCCGAGCGGGAGGAGATGACGCGCCGGTTCCTGGAGCTGACCCTCGGGGCCGAGCTGCCCGTGCTCGGGCAGCGGCTCCGCATCGGCCCGCGCGTGCACGCACGTG